>JBJKOR010000351.1:0-2322 GCA_046707185.1 Anaerolineales bacterium
CGATTGGAGGAAGCGATAAGCCCGTTGAGACGGCGAAGGAATTTGCGTTGGAGTTTCGAAGCGCATTGCAGGAGATAAAGAAATGATTCTCGAAGCAGCAATCCTGGATGTAATCCCTGGACAGGAAAAAGAATTTGAAATGACTTTTGCTGAGGCATCGCCCATCATTGCGAGTATGAAGGGATATATCTCGCATCAACTGCAACATTGCATCGAAGCACCCAACCGTTATCTTCTTCTTGTTCATTGGGAAACTTTGGAAGCACATACGATGGGATTCCGCGGTTCACCTGAATATCAGGAATGGCGGAAGTTGTTACATCATTTTTATGATCCATTTCCGACGGTGCAACATTATGAGTTGAATTTTAAAAACCCCTAACATACTGGCTGCCAAAAAGTAACGCAAAATTCACCCTTGACGCAATTGCGCGATGTGCATAAAATAGCGCCCAATATCATGTTGACTTCTGTCCGCTTTTATTTTGCGTACTATTTTTACGGCCTCCGCAGTTCGGTTGCCGTTGGTGGCGCTTAAGCAGACAGAACAATCAATCTGTAGCTCAAAGAGCGAGACCACAACGGTCTCGCTCTTTTTTATTTCTTATACCAAGGAGCAAACAATGGCAATCCGTGGAGTTCGTGGCGCAACAACCGTATCGGCAGATGAGCCCGATTCAATTCTCGAAGCCACGCGGGAATTACTCGAAGCACTTCTCGACGCGAACGATGGCATGAAACCTGAAGACGTTGGAAGCGCACTCTTTACCGTGACTGACGATCTCGCTTCGACCTTCCCCGCACAGGCTGCCCGTCAAATGGGCTGGAGTCTCGTCCCGATGCTTTGTGCGCGGGAGATTCCCGTCCCAGGCAGTTTGCGAAAAGTAATTCGCGTACTTGTCCACTGGAACACGGACGTTCCACAGAATCAAATCACGCATGTCTATTTACGCGACGCTGTCAAACTAAGACCCGACTTGGTTGCTGCACAATAATTATTTAGCTTAGGAGAAATCACCATGATGATCATAATGAAAGCCAATGCCACACCGCAACAAGTGGAACACGTTATCGAGCATGTCAAGGAAGCTGGATTGAATGTCCATCTCTCGCAGGGCGTGGAAGCGACGATTATCGGCGCCATCGGCGAGACACACAACATTCCGCTCGAACGCTTCGAGGGACTCGATGGCGTGGACATCGTCCAACGAATCACGCAACCTTATAAATTAGCCTCGCGACAATTTCATCCGGAAAATTCAGTTTTAACTTTGGATGGATTTCTGGTTGGCGGTGACGAGATCGTCGTCATTGCCGGACCGTGTTCAGTCGAGAGTCGCTCGCAGATCATCGAGACGGCTCAGGCGGTGAAAGAGGCGGGCGCATCCGCCTTGCGCGGTGGGGTTTTCAAGCCGCGCACGTCGCCGTATTCGTTTCAGGGTCTTGGCGAGGAAGGTCTCGAATATCTGGCCGAGGCGCGCGAGATAACTGGCCTGCCCATCGTGGCAGAGATCATGTCGCAGGTGCAGGTGGACTTGATGGTGAAGTATGTTGACGTGCTGCAAGTCGGTGCGCGCAATATGCAAAACTTCAATCTGCTGCGCGCCATTGGTGATACTCGCACCAGTGTTCTGCTCAAGCGCGGGCTTTCGGCGACCATCGAAGAATTGCTGATGTCTGCTGAATATATTTTAGCCGGGGGAAATAATCGTGTGATGTTATGTGAACGCGGTATCCGTACTTTTGAAACATCCACGCGCAACACGACTGATATTAATGCCATTCCTGTTTTGAAAAATTTGACCCACCTTCCGATTATCCTTGATCCATCGCATGCGACCGGTCACGCAGACTATGTCTCGGCCATTTCCCGCGCTGCGGTCGCTGCCGGAGCGGATGGCATCATTGTCGAAGTTCACCCTGATCCCGCGCACGCTCTCTCGGATGGCAAGCAATCGCTCAAGCCTGAAAAATTTGCCGAGATGGTCAAACAAGTCGGGCAAATCGCGCAGATCATGGGACGCAAACTCGCAACAGTTCAGGAAAATGTGCCGGTGAAGCAGGGTTGGGCATAAAAGCGTAGGGGCGGGGCTTGTCCCCACCCAATTCACGATGTTTACAAATTAGGGCGACCACAAAGATCGCCCCTACAAAAAGGAAAAAATATTATGATGATCATCATGCACCCCGGCGCAACCAAAGAACAAATCGATAACGTGATCGCCGTCATTGAGAAGCAGAATCTTTCATCGCATCCCATCTTCGGCGTGGAGCAAACCATTATCGGCGCGGTCGGCGAAGGGCATTATGTCGCCAAGGAAA
>JBJKOR010000352.1:0-1847 GCA_046707185.1 Anaerolineales bacterium
AGCCGCCTTAGCGCATCCACATTGGAATGTTCGTCCCTCGAAGTATGATATTGGCTATGCGCTCAAGCTGGCGCTCGACATGGATTTGGTGCGTGCCCAATTATTGGCTGAGATCGTCTATCGCACAAAAGATTTTACGCTCTCATCCTTTGATCAAATCAATCCCGAAAAGCAGGAACGCATCACGTTTACATTTGGCAACCGTTATTCGATGCTTCGCGATTGGATTTTGAATTATCGTGAAGACCAGCCTTTGCCTTTAGATTATTTTCTGCGGCGTTTCTTCGGCGAGATTCTCTCCCAGCCGGGATTCGGATTCCATCGCAACCTCGACGCGGCCCGCGTCGCCGCCAGTTTGATCGAATCGATTCGGAAATTCCGTCTGGCGATGGAGCCGTCATTCGTCCATCTCGATCATCCCGATTTCGACTTCGGACGCGAATATATCCAAATGCTTCAAGAAGGCGTGATCGCCGCGCAATATTTGGAATCGTGGAAATCGGAAAACGAAGAATCGGTTTTGGTCGCGCCCGCATACACATTCCTGATGATGAACCGGCCCGTGACCGTCCAGTTCTGGCTCGACGCTGGTTCGAGCGGATGGTACGAGCGACTCGACCAGCCGTTGACTCATCCGCAGGTGTTGAGCCGCGAATGGCTCGCTGGTCGTCTGTGGACATTTGCCGATGAAGAACAAACCAATCAGGGTACGATGGCGCGTTTGGTTTCGGGCTTGTTACATCGCTGCCGCGCAAAGCTTTATCTCGGCATCAGCAACTTGGGCGAAAGCGGATTTGAGCAGCGCGGCGAATTGTTGCGAGCGTTTCAAAAGGTATTACAAGAAAACAACTATTAAAGGGTGATTTGACACCATTCAGGGAATATTGTAAAATCTAGACAGACTAGACAGGAGTTGAGACAATGAATGGTATCTGGCAAATTCAGGATGCAAAGAACAAACTCAGCGAAGTAGTAGCGCGCGCAATAAAGCAAGGGCCTCAATTGATTACCAAACACGGCAAGCGTACAGTTGTTGTTCTTTCTTATACTGAATTCAAGAAACTCAGTAAATCACAGGGCAAGCTCTCTGAATTCTTTCGCGCTTCCCCGCTGGCAGGCGTGGACTTGACGCGTGATAAAAGTCTGCCGCGCCGAGGAATCAAGCTATGAAGTATTTACTCGACACTTGTGTCATCTCTGAACTCGTCGCCAAGAAGCCTAATCCAAAAGTCATTGAGTTCGTTGATTCGCTCGACCCCGATGATGTTTTTCTGAGCGTCATCACAATTGGCGAAATTGTCAAAGGCATTGAAAAGTTGGCGAAATCAAATCGGAAGCAGAAATTGAATGATTGGCTCAAAGAAGATTTGCTCGCACGATTTGACGGAAAGATCATTCCATTGAACACCGATGTGCTGATCAAATGGGGCGCTTTGACCGCCCGCGTTGAATCGAAAGGAAAGCCCATGCCCGCCATTGATTCGCTCATCGCCGCCACTGTTTCAACGCATGAGATGACCCTTGTCACTCGCAATATAGAAGATTTTGCTTCGGCTGGAATTGAGATTGTCAATCCATGGGAATAATGAACACGTTCACGCAAATCCCCCTCTCCCAACGGGAGAGGGCCGGGGTGAGGTGGCAACGCGAAAGCGGATTTGAGCAACGCGGTGAATTGTTGCGAGCATTTCAAAAAGTATTGCAAGCGGAAAACAACACAAACGAAACTAAGTGATGATTTAGCAACAAGAAGGTCAACATGTTCTTAAAGCAGGAAATTGAAAAACTTCTAAAAACGAAGAACACCAGAAAATCCAAATATTATGAGAGGGATTCCCATATCATCC
>JBJKOR010000353.1:0-1350 GCA_046707185.1 Anaerolineales bacterium
ATCTATCGGCGTTGGCGAAGAAGATCAAGCAAGTCTGCGGCGTGGGCGGAACTGTGAAGGATGGTGTGATCGAAATCCAGGGCGAGAACCGCGAACGAATCGCGCAGGTATTGATCAGGCTTGGATACAAAGTCAAGATCGCGGATGGATAATGTAAATGTTATTGCACTTAAAGAGCTGGTCGAGTAGGCGGCGGTGTCTCGATACAACCTTCGGTCACTCGACCGCCGCCGCCATAACGCCCTACGCCCTTTCAGGGTCGAGTCCACGCGGCCCGCAACCGCACTACGACGTTACACTTTCTTCAAACTAAACTTTTCTTTCCCAACCCGATAATTGCCGTTGTGCTTCAACACCTGTTCCACCAAATCATCGGGAATATCCACAAGCGTGAATTTCTCCTCGATGCGAATCCTTCCAATCACATGGCCGGGGATGTTGGCGTGATACGCAATGGTGCCGACAATGTCATTCGGGCGCACACCGTTCGCTTTGCCCTTGTTGATCTTCAAGTGCGTCATGCCCTCTTCATGTGAATCCCTGCGCGACTTTCCGGACCCGCGCCGTTCGCGCTTGAAGCCTTTTTCGAACTTGCGCGGCGCTTCGGCTTTGACATCCGCAATCTCGGCGATGGGGCGCTGGCGTTCGTCAGCACGCGCCATCTTGAGCGCAGCCGCGGCAACGTTCAATGGTTCGTAACCCGAATCGATCAACTGTTGAATCATCTCAAGCTCGCGCTTATAGCGTCCGCGTCCCAGCCAGACTTTCATCGTCTCAATGACTTTCGCTTCGCGATGCTTTTGAATATCTTCAACGGTCGGAAGTTCCATCTTCGTGATGGGTTGTTTGGTCAACGCTTCCACTTCACGCAGACGGCGTTTCTCGCGCGGCGATAACAGCGTGATTGCAATGCCTGTTTTGCCCGCACGTCCGGTGCGTCCAATGCGGTGCACATAGACTTCGGCATCATCCGGTAAATGATAATTGAAGACGTGCGATATATCTTCGATATCGAGTCCGCGCGCGGCCACGTCGGTCGCGACCAGGACTTTGAGCTGGTTCGCACGGAATCGTCCAAGCACGCGCTCGCGCGCTTGTTGATCCAAATCTCCGTGAATGGCTTCGGCGGGAATGCCGCGCACAACCAATTCGTTGGCGAGTTGACTCGTCTCGGCACGTGTGCGGGCGAAGATCAACGCCGAATGAATTGGTTCGATCTCGAAGAGACGCGTCAAGGCGTTGGTCTTGTCGTTTTCGTGCACGAGGTAATAGCGCTGCTCAGTCGCCGCGACCGTGAGCGTATCGCGTTTAATGGTGACCGCTTGCGGGTCGCGCATGAAGCGGCTGGCG
>JBJKOR010000354.1:0-3084 GCA_046707185.1 Anaerolineales bacterium
AATCGAAAATTGAGTTTGCACGCTTTCTTGGCATTGCAAGAAGATCGGCGGTGGAAGTCCAGTCCCTTCTTTATGCTGCGTTAGATACAAATTATATTAATCAAGAAGAGTTTGATCTTCATTATGAGCAAGCGCGTAAAACCAAAGCGTTGGCTGGCGGCTTTCAACGTTCATTGACACGCCGTGCTTCTACCAATTAACCTGGCACCTGATACTTGATACCTGATACATATGACTACTGCAATTCACGTTGAACATTTAGGCAAACGATACCGCATCGGCGCGGCGCAGACAAAATTCAAATACGGCATGTTGCGCGAAGTGCTCGTGGATGTTGCCATGACTCCCGTGCGTTTCGCCAAAGCCATCACTGGCAAGGGAATGCGCGGCGCTAGTTCCATTGCTTACATTTGGGCATTGAACGATATTTCTTTCGATGTACAAGAAGGACAAGTGCTTGGCATTATTGGCCGCAACGGCGCGGGGAAAAGCACTTTGCTGAAAGTTCTGTCGCGTGTCACCGAGCCGACCAAAGGTCTGGTGACGGTACGCGGACGCGTCGGCTCTCTGCTCGAAGTCGGAACCGGCTTTCATCCGGAGTTGACCGGGCGCGAAAACATCTATCTCAATGGCGCTGTCCTCGGCATGAAACATCGGGAAATCGAAAGCAAGTTCGATGAGATCGTTGCGTTTTCCGAAGTGGAGCAATTCATCGATACGCCGGTCAAGCGTTATTCGTCCGGTATGTATTTGCGTCTGGCGTTCGCGGTCGCGGCGCATCTCGAACCGGAGATTCTCGTTGTGGATGAAGTGCTGGCGGTGGGCGACGCGGAATTCCAGAAGAAAT
Source organism: Anaerolineales bacterium (assembly GCA_046707185.1). GTDB lineage: Bacteria > Chloroflexota > Anaerolineae > Anaerolineales > Villigracilaceae > Fen-1038. The sequence goes on from JBJKOR010000354.1 coordinate 848, forward strand.
GTCTTGGCAAGATGAACGATGTAGCGCAGCAAGGCCGGACCATTTTGTTTGTCAGCCACCACATGTCGGCGATTCTGCGCCTGACGCAGGAAACCATCGTGATCGAGAAGGGACAGATCGTCAAGCGCTCTCCCACACCGGAAGCCGTGGATTATTATCTTTCCGCCGGACACCCCGAAGCCGGTGAACGCGTCTGGGAACCGGATGAAGTTCCGCTCAACGCGGCCCCGTTTGCGCCCATTGCGCTGCGAATCAAGGACCAGCGCGGTGCCATCGTGGACACGATCCGTTCCACCGAACCCGCCACCATTGAATTCGAATATCAACTCAGCGCGCCAACCACTGGCTTACGCGTCGGGTTTTATCTCAGCACGATGCACGGCGATTATGTCATGACTTCATTCGACACCGATGATCCGATGCAATATGAAAAATTCGGTTCGCGTAACATCGGACGATATATCAGCCGCTGTGTCATTCCCGCTGATTTGCTCAACGAAGGACGTTACGCGTTGGGCGTCAACGCCAGTTCGTTCGGCGTGCGACGCTATTTTATGGATGAAAACGCGTTGGCATTCAACGTGGACATCTCCGGCGCACCCGGCACCCATTGGGCGGAGCAGCGCGTCGGGCCGATCCGCCCGCGTTTGGAATGGAAGATTGAAAAGGTCGAATAGTCTTATAAGTCCCAAAAGTCCAACGGGTCTTTTGACTTGTAAGACCTTTCAGACCTTTAAGACTTGCCAGACTTTAAGAAAATGAACAAAACTTTACTCCGCAATTTTCTTGGCGATATGCCTTTCACTGCCGAACTTGATTGGATGGTTCGACCCGCTTCGCGGAATCGCGCCCGCAACGATCATTTTTCACTTCATCGTTTACACAAGTCGTTACCCAAGGATGTAAAGATCGCGGAACGATTTGCGGCAAACGCAGAGCCTGGCAAAAATATTTTATTCTTTGCAACTCTGCATTATTGGATCGAACAAGCCGCGTACGTGTCGCTGGTGTTGGCAGGCCTCGGGCATAAAGTCACGCTGATGACCCTGCCGTATTCCGAATGGCACAAACGCATGGATAAATTCACTCAGCGCCAGCGCATCCTGCATACGCGCGATACCTTGAAGCCAATCGAATCATTGGTGAAGCACGTTTCTCTCCTCGACTTGAAAGCGGACGCGGCAATTCCTGATGCGCTTCAAGCTGACATCGAACAAATCAGTTTATGGGATTCGCAATATACGCTGATGCGCGAAGAAGTGGACATGAACAATCCGTCCGATCGCGCCGTCTATGATTTGCGGCTCGAACGGAATTCTTTTGCGGCGCGGACTGCGCTGGCATGGATGCAAGCAAATAAACCGGACGCGGTGCTTGTTCCCAACGGTTTAATTTTGGAAATGGGCATCGTTTTTCGCGTGGCGCGTTATCTCAACATCCCAACCATGACCTTCGAGTTCAACGATCAGCGCGAACAAATTTGGCTGGCGCAAAACTCGTCCATCATGCGTCAGGAAACGGATTACCTCGTCGAGGCGCGTTGTAGGCTTCCGATGACCGACGCCATGTATGAACGTCTCGCCGATTTGGAAAATGCACGCCGCGGCGCGCGCGTGTGGGGAAAGTCCAAACGCTTGTGGCAATATGTTTCATCGCAAGGCGCAGAAGCAACAAAGAAAATGCTCGGCCTCGATGACCGGCCAGTAGTCATGCTGGCGGCGAATGTTTTGGGCGACAGCCTCACGCTGGGGCGCAACATCTTTGCCGAGTCGATGACCGAATGGATCACGCGCACCGTCCAATTTTTTGCGAATCGCTCCGATATGCAATTAGTGATTCGCGTTCATCCCGGCGAGACGATTGTGCCGAAAGCGAAATCCATGGGGCAGGTCGTGCGCGATGCGTTGTCGTCGCTGCCCGAAAATATTCATGTGATTGCCGCAGTGGACAAAGTCAACACCTATGATTTGATCGAAATTGCGGATTTGGGTTTGGCGTATACGACCACGGTCGGGCTGGAAACGGCGATGAATGGCCGCCCTGTGATTTCATGCGGTCAAACGCATTATCGCGGGCGCGGTTTCACGCTCGATCCGAATTCGTGGGACGAATATTTTTCCATGCTCGAAAAAGTTTTATCGAATCTGTCTGCCTATCGTTTGAGCGATGTGCAGGTCGAGGCGGCGTGGAATTATGGTTACCGATTTTTCTTTGAGTATGCGCGTCCGTTTCCGTGG
>JBJKOR010000355.1:0-3332 GCA_046707185.1 Anaerolineales bacterium
CAGGTTTGGATGGCGACGCTGATTTCGTATCATTCTCGGTCAGGGGCTTATCAGCCGAGTCTTTATCAGCGGATTGACGAGCCTGTTCGCGCGCTTCCCTCAACCACTGCGGAAGGACCGGCTCCAATTCAGCCGTAACCTTTTTGGTCGGGATTTGCCCGGGTTGGATAGGCGCATCTTCCCCCTTGGCGGGACCTTCCAAGGGTCGAAGCCGCGACAAGCAGTTCTGACAGAATTCGGCATCGGCGGGATTCTCCTCGCCGCAAACGGGGCATTTGATGGCATCCATCAATTGCCTCCGTAGGGTCGATCCGCACCGAACAAAACGCGCAGGCCAGTGGTCAAGGTACCGAGCGCCACGCCGATCAAAATGCCGCGTGCGCCTCCAAGCGCAAGCACTTGTTGCATCCACGGGCGGATGAAATCATTCAAGGGGCTGATCTCGCCGAATGGCAATGTTGCGGAAGCCACCAACAGCAGCACTGTAGTTAACAGAAAGACGACACTCATCAAGTCGGTTCGGCGGCGCAAGAGTCGGATGCTGGCATACAACAACGTGATGGCCAGCAAAGCCATCAATGCGGTTTCGACCGGCACGATTACAGCACTCACCAGCAAACGGATATGCGGATCATCCGGCCCAAGTGCGAGGCCGAAAATAAAACTTGCAAACAGGCTGACCAACAAAAGGGCGCTATACAACATCCCCTTTTCGCGTTGGCGAACTTTATTGCCGTGAACGATGATCAGATTGAAGACGCCCACCATCGCCGCAGTGCCCGCCAGAATGATAGCCCAATCGAGAAGAACGCTTTGCACGCCGGACAAGGCAGGCACAAAATAACCGACCAAAACGATCAAGCCTGCAACAACGGCAATGGCAACGGCAAAGTAACGCATCAGATCATCCCCAGCAACTTCAACGCCGCGCCCGCCAATAGCGTCAGAATAATCAACCAGCGTAACACATCTTGAACCGTCAGGCTGGCGTCATGCGATGCACCGGCATCGAGATACGCTCCAACGGCGAACAGTTCCTCGCCAATCAGCGGTTCCTGCGCAGATGCAAAGAGCGCGGCCTGCGAAGCAATATCCGCGCTGGAGCCAAGCAGGAACGTATTCTCGCGTTCCGCCGCATCAGCCAGCAATACAGCTTCCACACCAAAGTCACCGATCAACATGCTGGCCGAGACATTCTCATCGCGGATAATCGGCATCGCACCGGCCGCGGCGGAAAACGGAGTCAAGCCCGTCAGACGACCGGAAGTTTGTTGATAAAGATCGCCCGCGCCCATGCGTTGATATCCGGCTTGAAGCGTGTCCTGCGCCAGTAAAGCCAATGCCGATTCGCCTGCCGCCGCGATGGGCGGACGATCGCTCAACGAGGTGCGCTCCGTGACACGGCGCAACACGCCCAGACCTTCGAGCGGCGCGCCGCCGCGCGAAGTCAACAAGCTGGTACGTCCCAAGTCAACAAAGAGACGCGTCCCATCTTCGACGCTGAGGTCCACCGCGCGTGACAACTTCATCAATTGGGGAATCACGCGCCATTTCGGCGGCGACTTTCGTTTCGTCAAGGAAAGCGTGATAAGGAGAATGGCGGCAAAACCCACGAGGCCGAGTCCGATCAGGTTCATGAATCCGCCTTACCGTCCAGCAATGAAACAAAGTCCCGCAATTCTTCATCTGATTCGAGGGTGTGTGCCAATACATCCACAGTTTCACCGAGGAACGGTCTTCCGATATACAACATCTGAGCCGACAGAATAGCCAAAGGCCTGCCTGCATCCAAAATCCAGGCAGCCAATCCATCGAGTTGATAACGCCGCAGGGTTTCCGCCCAGCGAAGCCAATGCATACGCGGCGATGCTTGCTCGTTAAAAGACCGCATGCAATGGAGTATAGCATATTTCATTTAAGGCAGGTACACTTGGATGGATCGACAGAAGTTACAAGTAAATTGCAAATAAACAGTCTACGAACCTAAAAATGTTGTCATTTCCTTATCACGTTCATGAAAATGAGCCATAGTATAATCTTGTAGATTTCAATGTTGGAGGAACCATGGTCAATGACCAAACCGCTTCGTCTGATAAAAAAATTCGCGTACTGGTCGCCAAGCCCGGCCTCGATGGACATGACCGCGGTGCCAAAGTAGTGGCGCGGGCGCTGCGCGATGCAGGGATCGAAGTCATTTATACGGGCCTGCGGCAAACGCCCGAAATGATCGCAGAGGCAGCCTTGCAGGAAGATGTGGATGTGGTTGGCCTTTCGATTCTATCTGGCGCACACATGGCGCTGGCGCCGCGCATCATGGACTTGCTAAAGGCCAATGGCCAGACAAACGTAAAGATATTCATCGGGGGTATCGTACCGGATGAAGATATTCCGCGATTGAAGGAAATGGGCATTGCCGGAATTTACGGTCCTGGTGCATCCACAGAGGACATTGTGAGAGATATTAAGAACGCAGTGAAGTGAGCCAGATACAAAACGAAAAGCGAAAGAAGCAAAACACAAGGAAGTTGGATGATTTCAGTAGATGCTGTCTTGAATGGTGACCGCCTCGCGCTAGCGCGCTTGTTGACCCAGATCGAGAATGAAACACAGGAGGGCCGCAGTGCGCTAAATGCCCTGTTTCCCCACACTGGCCGGGCGCACCTCGTCGGCGTGACCGGCGCGCCCGGCACGGGCAAATCGTCGCTGGTCAATCAGCTTGCGCTGCGCTTTCGCAAAGAAGGCAAGCGCGTTGCCATCGCAGCTGTTGATCCATCGAGTCCATTTACAGGCGGCGCAGTGCTCGGTGACCGAGTCCGCATGAGGGACCTGAGCGGCGATAACGGCATATTCATCCGCTCGATGGCCTCGCGCGGTTCCATCGGCGGATTGGCCCAAGCGACTGCCAATGTTGTCCAAGCCTTCGACGCCGCGGGCTATGAAATCATCATGATCGAAACGGTCGGCGCGGGACAAGGTGAAGTGGACATCGCCAAATTGGCTCACACCACGCTGGTTGTCGAAGCGCCCGGCCTCGGCGATGACATCCAAGCCATCAAAGCCGGCATCCTCGAGATCGCCGATATCATCGTGGTCAACAAAGCGGATCGTCCCGGAATCGAAAACACGGAAAAAGCGTTGAAATCGATGCTCGAACTGGCGCATCCGACACAAAGAGTATTTATGCATCATGGAACTCCCATCCCACTCCCTCCAAATTCAAAGAACTTGGGAGAAGAGAAAAAAGAGGTGGGCATCTGGATTCCCGCCCTTCAACGGACGATTGCAACAGAGGGGAAAGGAATCGATGAATTGGCCCAGCACATCGCCAGGCA
>JBJKOR010000356.1:0-5497 GCA_046707185.1 Anaerolineales bacterium
GCTTGTTGCAGTGGGAATGGGCGTACTTGTCGAAACGCTTTGGGATTTTATCGGTGTGGAAGACGCGGTTGGGGGCGGAGCCGCTTTCAAGTCGGGGAGGGAAGCGCACGAAGCTTGTGTCAACAGAATAAGTAGATCAAGAACAGTCCAAAGAGGATGTCGATGCATGGAAACGATTCTACCAAAGCCGCATGGCGATGGACTATCAAAACTGATAAAATACTTCCTGCATGTTAATTTTGATAACCACCTTGCTTTTATTGGTTACTGCGCTGGTAATTTTTGCGCTCCAAATTATGCGCCCCGAATCTCGCTTCACTTGGCTGATTGCGGTCGGTGGGGCATTTCTGGCGTGGATCAGCGTTTTGTTCTGGCAGATGAATATGCCTTTGTCGTTCAGTTTCCTGGTGTGGAAACCTGTCAGCCTGTTTTCCGAATCGCCTGCGCTTTCTGCCACGACGATTGTTTGGCCTTATGCATTGAGTTTGGTTACCCTGGCGGTTTCGATCTTGTTGACCGCTTCTGTGAATGAAACGTTTGCGGGCGCCTTCCCGTGGGCCGGTTCATTGACTTTATGCAGTTTGGGATTGTTGGCGGTTACCGCGGACAATCCGTTGACGTTGGCGCTGGTGTGGGCCGCGCTCGATCTAACAGAATTGTTTATCACGCTTCGTTCGGTTAGCGATTCGGTTTCCAGCCAACGCGTGGTTGTATCCTTTTCGTCGCGTGCCGCCGGCATCGGACTCTTGATATGGGCCAATGTGGTCACTGCCGCAACCGGCAAAGGCTTTGATTTTGCAACCTTGCCTTCGCAAGCCGGACTTTTTCTTTTGCTGGCCGCAGCATTTCGTCTGGGTGTGCTGCCGCTTCATTTGCCTTACAGCTCTGAATCAGGTTTGCGACGCGGCTTTGGTACAACACTGCGTCTGGTTTCCGCCGCCTCGAGTTTGGTTTTGCTGGCGCACATTCCGGCTGCCAGTCTTCAATCCGACCTAACGCCATTGTTGCTTGTCTTTACTGCGGCTGCTGGAATCTATGGCGGTTGGATGTGGCTGCGCGCGCCTGATGAATTGAACGGTCGCCCGTTTTGGCTGATAGGAATTGGTTCGCTCGCGGTGGCTGCCGCCTTGCTGGGAAATCCGGCTGGAAGCGTGGCGTGGGGAACCGCGTTGATCCTGGTCGGCGGCGCGTTATTTCTCGCAGCCATTCAACAGGTCTGGCTCAATCGCGTTTTGTTGATCGGAGCGTTTGGCCTTTCTGCCCTGCCTTTTTCTCTAACTGGTTCGGGCTGGGGGGGAGGCGTGTCGCATTATTGGTATATCCTGCCTTTCGTGTTGGTGGCTCAGGCCTTGTTGATGGCAGGTTTCATTCGGAGTGCGCTGCGTCCGTCGCCGCGCGTGTCGTTGGAATCTCAACCGATTTGGACGCGCGGAATTTATCCGGCCGGAATTGGCCTCCTGCTTTTCAACCAAATCCTTTTGGGCCTTTGGGGATGGGAAGGAGCCTTGAATATTGGTTTATGGGAGGCAGGACTCATCGCCTCTCTCTTGACCGCGGGTTTGATCTGGGCCATTCCGCGTTTTCCTCTTCTGAATCCGATTCCTGCTCATTGGGTGCGGCCCTCGGTCACGCCGTGGCTCGACCGCCTTTATCAAAACTTGGGAGTGTTGTATCGCTGGCTGGAGAATCTGGGCCAAACCGTCTCGGATATTTTGGAAGGCGATGGCGGCATCATGTGGACCCTGCTGTTCCTGGCATTGTTCATTTCATTAGCTTTACAAGGGAAACCGTAACCGTATGATTGTCGATATCATATCGTGGGTCATTGTCGCGGGGTTGTTGGTAACCTCGACCGGGCTTTTACTTTATCGTGACTGGCGCTGGGCCATTGGCTTTCTTGCCGGGCAATATGCAGGTGTGTTTTGGCTGGTTGTTCAGTATTGGCCTTTTGGAATGGCCGCTGCCAAGCTGATTGGGGGCTGGATGGCAACGGCTTCCATTGGCATGACGTTGCTTGATCTGCCTCAAGCCCCCGAATCGATTGAAAAATACCTGACACAGGGTCGAACCTTTCGCTTATTCATGGTTGCGATGGCGGTGCTTCTATCCGTTGGTGTCGCGCTGCGCATCGAATCGGCGCTGCCGGGAATTGGAATGCCCATTGTGGTAGGTGGGATGTTATTGGTCGCAATGGGCTTGCTTCAGCTTGGCATGACCACGCAGATATTGCGCGTCATCCTGGGTTTATTGACGACTCTTTCGGGGTTTGAAATTATATATGCTGCATTGGAAAATTCCGTTCTTGTGGCCGCATTGTTGGTTGCAGTCAACCTTGGCTTGGGCTTGCTTGGGGCATATTTGTTGGTGGCCTCCTTTGAGGAGCGAACGGAATGAACGCGCCTTTCATTTGGATTTTTATTCCATTTGCGATTGGATTGCTTTGTTTTCTTTTTATCACACAGGAACGATTGGCAGCCCTGATCGGCGGAGTCACGGCGCTCTTTTTAATGGCTGCCGCCCTCATCGTCCCAATCGATGAAGCGCTTGGCTTTGGTTCCTTTTCCTTGAAGATCTCATCGTCGTTTCAGGTGCTTGGCCGGAATTTGACCCTCAGTCCAACGGAAGCACCTTTGCTGGCAATCCTGTTTGGCGTTGCCGCACTTTGGTTCTTTGGCGCCGAATCCGCGGGCGTGGCACGGCGACTCAACTCATTCGGATTGATGATCATCAGCTTGCTGGTGGCCTCCATTGCTGTCCAGCCGTTTCTATTTGCGGCCCTGCTGATCGAGATTGCCATCCTGGTTGCCGTGCCGTTGCTTTCTCCACCGGATCGAGCGCCGGGGCGCGGTGTAATCCGTTTCCTGGTTTATCAGAGCCTGGGAATGCCGTTCATTCTATTGGCGGGCTGGCTTTCGGCGGGCGTGGAAGCCAGCCCAAGCGATTTGGCGCTGACGGTTCAATCCACGCTGATGCTGGGTTTGGGGTTCGCATTTCTACTGGCCGTCTTTCCTCTTTACAGTTGGATACCCTTGTTGATGGAGGAAAGTTCACCGTATGTCGTTGGTTTTCTTTTGTGGCTCCTGCCGACCATCGTCAGCATTTTTGCGATGACATTTCTTGATCGTTATTCCTGGCTGCGCACCTCCGACCAGGTGATCAATGCTTTGCGCGTGGCAGGTTTGCTCCTGGTTGTTACCGGCGGATTATGGGCGGCTTTTCAGCGCCACCTTGGACGCATCCTGGCCTTTGCCGCGGTTGCCGAAACCGGTTTTGTTTTGGTCGCGTTGAGCCTCGACCCGAAAGTGGGGCTGCCGATTGTTTTTCTTTTACTCATCCCGCACGGGCTTGGATTGGCTGTATGGGCGCTTTCATTATCGGTGGTGACTTCGAAGGTCGAATCGCCGAGCTTTGTCTCTGTTCAAGGAATGGCGCGTTCCTATCCATTGGTTGCGGGAGGCTTGTTTATATCGGCGTTATCGGCCGCGGGTTTTCCGCTCCTCGCCGGATTTCCGCCGCGCCTTGCATTATGGAACGGTTTGGCGCAGCAGTCCCTGGTTGAAAGTTTTTGGATGCTGGTTGGCATCCTAGGTTTGGCAACCGGCGCACTCCGTATGGTGGCCGCGCTTGTCGTAACCGATGAGAAAACTGACTGGGTTTCGAAAGAAACCTGGATTCAGCGCGCCATGCTCGGCGTTGGAGTGATCGGACTTGTATTGCTCGGATTGTTCCCGCAGGCTGCCAATCCGATTCTGAATAAGTTGCCATTGATGTTTCAGCATTTGGGACACTAGCGCGCCATGCTATAATTCTTCCTCTCCCGGAGGATTTCATGGAATTTGAGCAGATTACAAAACGTTTGGAATGGTTGGACGACCAAGGGCGTAAAAGTAAAACCAGTGTTACTGAACTTACCAAGAGCATGGCTGCGCTGGAGACTACGGTCACCGCGTTATCCAAACAAATCAAGGCACTTGCCAAAGATGTCTCGAACTTGGAGCCTGCGGCTGCGCGCTTGAATCAGTTCGATCAAATCCTGGCGAAACAGCGCAACGAGTTGAATAAGTCTTTTGAAGATATCGAAAAGAATGCCCAGCGTCGCGAACGTGAAGCGGCGAAACTGCGGCAGCTCGAATTGAAGGAAATCAATGCCGCACTCGATGAATTGCGCGCAGGTTTTGATCTCGAACCCATCAAGAAGCAGATCAAAGATCAGGCTTTGGAAGATAAGCGTCTTTCACTTTCCCTTCAAGATTTGTCTCCGAAAATCGAAAAGGCGCTCAAACAGGTGGAAGCCAACCTGAATATTGCCAAGGAGTCGGGGGAAGCGCACCGCCTGAGTCAAAAACAAATCGCCGATTTGCAAACGGAGATTGCGGTGATTCGCAAACGCGCCGACGAAGCGCGTGAGAAAACCATGGTGCACCACGACAGCATCCGCAACATGGAAAATCGGATCGAGGAACTAGTTCAGTCCGAAGCCCAACGCAAGGAAGCGCAAATGGCTTTTCTCGATCAGCAGGCTCTGGCGCAGGTGGAACGCGACGGCGCCTGGAAGGAGTGGCAGGGGAAATATGCCGTCTTTAAAAAGCAGGCTGAAAACCTGGAAGTGCAGGTTGCCGCGCTGGACGATGCCATCCGAGCCGCAAAGCGCTCCCAGGAGGCGTACAACGATCTCAATCAAAAGCTCGAACGCCGCATTGCCGAGATCAGCGAAATTCAACGTTTGGCAGAAGAGCGGATTCGCCAGGAATGGGTGGCGTTCAAAGCCGACGAACAAAAACGCTGGACCAGCCATGCGCTGGCTCAGGAAGAAACGATGCGTGACTTGCGCAAAGACATCGATAAGCTGGAGGACCGAATCACGCAGCTCGATGATGCTTCGCAAACCCTTCAAGATCAACTGCATCAAACAGCAGGCGCCACGGAACAGCAATTGCAGGAATTGATGAATGTCAGCCATGAATGGCTCACGGCCTACGAAAGAATCATGGGCCACACCAAAACCAAAACTTCGAAGAAAGCCGCCAAATAGTTTTGGACTTTACGAGTTAAGATGCGAATTATCGGTACTGCCGGCCACGTGGATCATGGCAAATCAACCCTTATCGCCGCATTGACCGGCGTTCACCCCGACCGTCTAAAAGAAGAACAAGAACGCGAGATGACCATTGATCTCGGCTTCGGCTGGCTCACCTTGCCGGACGGCGAAGAGATCGGCATTGTGGACGTGCCGGGCCATCGCGATTTCATCGAGAACATGCTGGCAGGCGTGGACGGCATCGACGCGGCGCTGCTGGTCATTGCCGCGGATGAAGGCATCATGCCGCAGACGCGCGAGCATCTCGCAATTCTCGATCTCCTGCAAATCCCGCTGGGGTTAATTGTCATCACGAAAATCGATTTGATCCATGACAACGACTGGCTTGATTTAGTTGAATCGGATGTGCGAGACGCCGTAAAAAATACGATCTTGCAAGACGCCCCGATTGTACGCGTC
>JBJKOR010000357.1:0-1505 GCA_046707185.1 Anaerolineales bacterium
GAACCTTACTTCGCACCGCGGACGCGGCTGGCGTGCAAGCTGTTTTGATTCCGCCTGAAACCACCGATGCTTTTGCGCCGAAAGTCGTGCGTGCAGGTATGGGTGCGCATTTTCGATTGCCGATTCATGCGATGAGTTGGGAGGAAATTCATCAAGTTAACAAGTTGGCAAGTTTACAGGTTTATATCGCGGACACGAACGGACAATCGTGTTGGGAAACAGATTTCCGTCAGCCGCTGGCATTGATCGTCGGCGGTGAAGCCAAAGGCGCCAGCGAACAAGCGCACAAATTAGCAAATGCTTTTGTCAAAATTCCGATGGCTGGAAAAACGGAATCCTTGAATGCGGCGGTGGCTGGTTCGGTGTTGATGTTTGAAGTAATGAGACAAAGAAAAGTAGTGAGGTGATATATGCAAACTCAAAATATGTTTTGGACTCTTTTTGGATTCATGGTGCTGCTCATTTTGTTTTTCTATTTGACGATTTATGGGATAAATCTTGCCTGGCGTAACCCAGAAAAATTGAAGAAGAAGGCAATTGAAAATAGCATTAAATTTTACGAATCAGATGCTTTTATTTGGATGGCTCGGTTTTTGACTGTAATTTATGGACTAATGGTTCTGATTTTGATATTTTTATTTATTCTTGTCGTTATTGGCTTTCTGCGAATAATTTAACTGAGAACATAAGGTCAAATGAAAATCCGTTCCATCACTTACTTCTGCAATCCCAAATATCCTTTGTACGAGAAAGTCTTCCAAGCGGCTGGGGAATTTCTCGCCAAAGCCAAGTCTGCCTACGAGGCCGCAGGATATGAAGTCCAAACCACGCGGATAGCAACGATTCCATTTCCAAAGTTGCTTGGCGAAAAACGAATCAATGAATTGCCAAAGATCGTGGAACAACTTGAAAAGGTCATTCAACAAATCAACATTGGATATTTATCATTGGGACCAGCATTGCCAGAATCGCCGCGCAGCTATGAAGTCATTCCCGAAGTGATTTCCGCCTCGCAAAATATTTTCTTCAGTGGTGTGATGGCGGATAAAAACATCGGCGTCTCGCTAGCGGCAATCAAAGCCTGTGCAAGTGTGATCGTCAAATCTGCGCCGATCGATCCAAACGGATTCGCCAATCTGCGTTTTGCGGCGCTGGCCAACGTCAAAGCTGGAGCGCCGTTCTTCCCTGCCGCGTATCACAAAGGCAATCAACCTGCTTTTGCCATCGCAACCGAAGCGGCGGATTTGGCAGTCGAAGCATTTAGCGGACAGAAGACCGTGGATGGTGGACGGAGCGAGTTGATTTCTGAGATCACGAAACACGGAAAGACAATTGCTCGTGTGGCTCAAAAACTCGCCCGATTTCCAATTCCCGATTCCCAATTCCCAAAATTCAGCGGCATTGACTTTTCGCTGGCGCCATTTCCCGATGATACACATTCGCTCGGCAACGCGGTCGATAGGATGGGCGTTCCGAAAATTGGATTGAACGCCCATCCTTTCGAC
>JBJKOR010000358.1:0-3698 GCA_046707185.1 Anaerolineales bacterium
GACGAATGCGAAAGGCAAACTGCCGCCGCATGTTTCCGCAGATGGCATGGTGGCGACCGCACTCGATCATGGCGGCGAGATTGTGGATGTGCAAGAATAGTTCGATAGTTGAATAGTCGCGTAGTTTGATAGTCGAGGTGCATAATGACTGCGAAGAAGAAAACAGATATCCCTGAGATTGTGAGCTTGGAAAGCCTTGTATCGCAAAGTCACTCAAAGAAGATAAGCGAAGCACAGGAATTTCAATTGGAATTGATAGCGCGTACAAACTTCAATTTTTGTAACGGCAGACTGGTGACAGAGTTGTTGAGGGAGAATCATAAGATGTGGCGTGCGACGTTGATGCCGTTAAATTTGCTTTCTCTGCGCGAATTGGAAAATGGCATATGGCATGCTGATACACTCTATATTTACGTGGAAGAAGGTTGGCAGTATGCCTTAGAAGAGTTGGTTCTAGAACAATTCAATGCAGATGAAGTTTGTTGGATTGGTGATTCCGAAGCGGCGGATATGTTAGGAGTTTCGGAACTTGAAAGAACTTCGGACGCAATTCTATCTGTGTGGTGGGATTAGGGCTATCTAACTATTCGACTATTTGACTAGGAGACTAACGAATGGCTAAAGGATTTAATCGAGGTCAACAAATGGGCGGCGGGGGGATGATGCAGCAGCTTCAACGCATGCAGCAGCAATTGGCTGAGGCGCAGGAGAAACTCGCCGAAGAAACCGTCACGGCAACGGCGGGCGGCGGCGCCATCAAAGTGGTGATGACCGGCGACCAGAAATGCAAGTCGGTTGAAATCTCCGCGGATTTGTTGAAAGACGCGGATGCTGAGATGCTGCAGGATTTGGTTTTGTCCGCCGTGAATATGGCGCTGGAGCAATCACACGAATTGGCCTCGCAGCGGTTGGGTCCGCTGGCGGGCGGGCTGCCGTTTTAGAGTTTCAGGTGCTAGGTGTCAAGTGTCAGGTTCTTGCCTGATACCTGATACCTGATACCTGATACCTGACACTTATGCTTCTCCCCGAACCGATTCAGAAATTGATCAACGCCTTTGAGCGCTTGCCAGGCATCGGACCGAAGTCTGCCTCGCGGCTGGCGTTCTTTCTTTTGCGCGCGCCGGATGAAGTGTCGCAGGATTTATCCGAAGCATTGAATGGCTTGAAAGATAAGATCGCATTCTGCGAAGAATGTTTTAACATCACTGAGGCAGGTAGAACGCGCTGCGAAGTGTGCGAGAATCCCAAACGCGACGGCTCACAAATTTGCGTTGTCGAAGAAGCGCTGGATGTTTTAGCGTTGGAGCGTGTTGGAGTTTATAACGGAAAATATCATGTGCTTCATGGCGTCTTATCTCCTATCGAAGGCGTGGGGCCGGACGATATCAAGGTCAAGCCGTTGATTGGGCGCGTGGCGCGCGGCGGAATAAAAGAAATTATCCTTGCGACCAATCCGAGCATGGAAGGCGATGCGACAGCGTTATATCTGCAACAGCAGTTGCGGCCGTATAAAGTCCAGGTGACGCGCTTGGCACGCGGCTTGCCCGTTGGCGGCGATCTGGAATATGCGGATCAAAATACGTTATTGAGGGCACTCTCAGGACGGCGCGAGATGGATTAGTCTTTTCGCTTATCGTTGCAAGAAGTTCCACAGATGTGGATTGAATTCTTCGAAGCGTGGGGAACCATAGGATAACCCAATAAGGGAACTGGCGAGAATGGATATAACTATCAGCGCGATTCCCAAAGCCAAATAGACAGAGCGATGTATTGGACGCTTGGCATAATGGTGATATCCTTGCCAAAATCCAACAACACTTAACAGGAAGAGGGATGGAAGAAAGTCTTCAAAATATCGCAGGGCCGCCCAAAAGAAAGCAAGAAAAGTCACAAAACTTACAAGAAAGCTTCCCAGTAAACTGCCTAACATCCAATAGAACAAACTTTGATCTTTTTGATCGTCAGGTTTAGTGCTTTGTTTCCCGGGAACACGAACAAGGTTGATTATAGGGATGATGGCATACAAACAAAATGGAGCGCTATATAACAACCCCGTGATTTTTTCGGAATTGTAGATGCGCGGCATTGATATCGTGGACATAACGGGGTGTATCTTTCCGCTAACGGCAAAGAGAAAAGGAAAGAGGTTTTTAAATTTCGGCGGAACAATCAGGTAGTTATATAGATTTTGAAGAATGTAAAGCGGCGAAAAAAACTCGTGATAGTTTTTTTGCGGGTCGGTCCATGCAAGTTGATAGAAGATGCCTGTTTCAAAGACAGAACCAAACCTTGCCCAGTTGTACCAACCTAAAATTGCCACTCCCACAATAACCGGGATAATGACTGGATTAATGGATTTGATTATTGTCAATAGCGATTTGTGTTTGTAGTTTTTCTTGAGATACCAGAAAGCTGTCATAGCGATAAGAAATCCAACAGGCACAATTTGGGTAAGCCTTGAGCCAATCGCAAGCGCTAATGATGTGCCTCCAAGCATCAAGTGTTTGTCGGATGTTGTTTGATTTTCCAGCGCAGTGAAAATGAAGTAATAGCCAGCAAGGAAAAAGAATTGACCGCTTGCAATGGCGGCCTCGTAGACTCTTGCTTTTGTCAACATGGACGCAAACGGAGTAATTAGCCCGCCCAAAAGAATGCAGATTGCTATTATTGAAATGGACATGTCGTGAAAAAAATGCCGCCATATTTTTATCATTAATAATGCTTGAATGAATGCTATGCCAAGTATGAATGCAAAAACAAGATATTGATCGCCAATTTGACCAAGACCCAAGAACTTAAGAATTGCCAGTGGTAAAGCGGGCGCTGGCCCAAAATAAAGATAATACTTCCCATTGTATAATGATGCATCGTTGATGGCGTTTATTCCGGCACGGGCGGATGGATCGTATGGATTGGCGAGAGCAAGCAAGGCCGGGTCAGGTTTTGTATCGAGATATAATTTCCCCTTGTCGAATGCGGATGCCAGTTGCTCGTAGCTGTTTGACAATGTTTTCCAGCGCGTCCATGATCCGAAGCTAATTAACCATACATAAATTAAAACTGTAAGAATAGTAGAGAATGAAATGAGTAGAACGCCTCGCGATGGCTTTTGAGTGATCGTTTGTTTCATAAATGCCTGCTATAATAAGTAGATGATGTTAACAACAAAGTGCGCTCTCATCGCCGTCCTCGGCGGCGGCGGCGCCACTGAGAGCAATCCTTTTTTACGGTAGTTTTTGATGACTACTTAAGAGTTCGGTGACGTTGTGATTTTTCGTGGATTATACACTGACCAAAAGTTTGGGAAACGGAAGCAATTTGGGTTAAAAATAACACAGATTTTTTAAGGTTTGGTTGTCTCCATAAGCATTGACAAAGTTTATTAAAAGCGTATAATCACTCTTCGCCAGTGAAGTTCAAACCGATCTCGTCCCCCGACAGATCATTGATAATCAAATAGAAGCGTATCCAGTCAGAGACGCAAGCCGAGTGGCTTCGCAGTCTGACAAGCCGATGCGAAAGAGGCATCGGTATTTTCGTCTGTTTGAGAGTTTGAAAGGCAGTGGCGCTTAAAAATCAAAGAACCTTAACAATTGAAAAGTGATAGGAAGCAACACAAACCAGTCAATCCAAGAGAAATAAATTTCCGTTTAACTTTTACACTCGCAAGAGTGTGACTTTTTGCGGAGAGTTTGATC
>JBJKOR010000359.1:0-1673 GCA_046707185.1 Anaerolineales bacterium
AAGTATTACAGGCTGTTTTCGGACACGTGTCTTTGGACACCTGCTTGTCCCGGTCTCCTGGTCGTTATCAATAACAATGCCACTCCGATAGCGGCCCCAACGATGAGCCAGGTTGCTATCATTGCAACGATGACCAGCGTTGAAGTTATCTCCGTTGATATTGCCGCCCGGTCGATAAGGCCAAGCCCTTCGGCAAGTTTTGCGAGGGGATAGACGACAAAACCAACGATCGGAATCATTGCAAAGGCGCTAAAACCCGTACCAATCACCGTGCTGAAAAATACTTTTATCAGCGTATTGCCATTACGCTTTCCGGCAGCCCCAACGACTATTCCAATCATCCCCAAAATGATGGCGAGCGGGATGATCCACGGCGCAATCGAATTGAACGTCATATGCCCGAAGTGGCTGAAGGTGATAATCCATGCAAAGCCCGTGAGGAGCGCCGCCGCCACGCCCACGAGTACATGCTTTGAATTCAAAAGATTTTTCATTTCTAACTCCTTGCTGATGATAGAGATGCGATCTGCAAAAGATGCGGCTCGAATCTTTCCTGAATTGAGCGTGTCTCTATTTTCGGCGCGTTTCCCCGTTCCCTCAACTGTGGAATACCGCAGTTTCTCGATTTCCATGTTGCCTGTGGCATTCGCTAGTTTCAAGATCAATTCCGTTCTGGAGCTTACTTCAAATTTGGCATAAATATTCTTCAAGTGAAATTCAACCGTACGGATGGAGATACCGAGCGATGAAGCAATCAACTTGTTGCTTTTACCTTGTAGAAGCAGCTTCATCACATCCCATTCACGGTTGCTCAATTTGTCAAGTTGTTTCATGGCAGTTTCCTTTTGAATGAACCATATAAAAGATCAGAGCGAGGGCGAGAAGATTATAGCACGGCGACTCTTTTAGGTTCTCTTCCCTATCTTAACGCCAGTTCGGGATAAGCAAACAAACATTCGCATCGCGCTGAGCGGAGGTCTAAGTGTAAACGAAGACCGCAGTCGAAGCAGAGATTTCGTTACAATTTTGCCCTTCGATTTCCACTTCGACTGTGCTGGGTCTCGATACGGTTGGAAGAGCGCCAACCTACTCGACCACCAGCTTTACTCAGGGCGATAATTAGTGTTTATCCTGGACTCGGATTATCGTACCTCAAACGATTTCATCATCCATGTTTGTCACTTTTCCCCGCCTGACGCATCTGATAAAATACTGATGTAATAGTCATTGGACACATCTCGTCTCAATGGAGGCGAAAAAATAAATTTCAGGTGTTATGCAAATGAATTCAAACGGTAATGCAAAACATGTCAAAGTGTTGGTCTTAGGCTCCGGCCCGGCAGGGTTTTCGGCGGCGCTGTACGCGGCGCGCGCCGAACTCGAACCGGTGGTGTTGACCGGCATTCAACTTGGCGGTCAGGCCGCGTTGACCTATACCATCGAGAACTATCCGGGTTTCCCCGAGGGCGTGGGTGGGGCGCAGTTGGGCGAGTTATTCCAGAAGCAGGCCGAGCATTTCGGTGCGAAGGTGGAGTTCGATACCGCCAGCGAGGTGGACTTGTCGCAGCGGCCTTACCATGTCAAGACGGATAGCGGCGAGTACGCGGCAGATTCGATCATCATCTCGACCGGAGCGGACCCGAACAAACTCAAGGTGCCCGGCGAGGAAGAGT
>JBJKOR010000360.1:0-11034 GCA_046707185.1 Anaerolineales bacterium
TGTTTTCTTAGTTGCAGCTTGCCGTTACGATGCTGGAAACTTAGGAACTGTTGAATACCTGAACGCCGTAGGTTATGTCTCCCCAACTCCATCCGTGTCCCCACCAGCCGTTGAAGCGGTCGGAGTAGGAAGTTGCGCCCCTGCCCAGCGTGGCTATTCGATATCCGTTTCTGTAAATCCGAATGCCAGTCTGATCGGGATCGGTGTTTCTCCAGTGAAGGGTTGCTGTGATTGAGCCGCCCCATCCATGCCCGCCATGCCACCATGGCGGCGGCGTTCCGCTTGGCGTTGGATAAACTGCTCTATCGCATTTCACCCGAACATTGGTCGGCTCATCCAACGTATAGATCGAGACCACGGGCGTGGCGGGCGCGGGAACGTTGTTGCTATCTCCGCTCACACTGGCATATTGACCCGACATCCAACAAACTGTGCCCGGGTAACCAGGTACATCGATGACCCAATAGTCGTCGGCTGTATCTTTTCCAACGACGGTTACGGTAACGCCCGGACGGATCGTGATGACATAGCCGTAATGTGTGCTCGGACCTGCGTAGCAATTTGTTGCCACGCTGACGCTCAAGGTGGCTGGCAGCGGCGTATTGGTCGGGGTGGGTGTCAGGGTGGTTGTCGGCGTGACGGCAGGAGTCGACGACAGTGCGACTTGCGTCAACACCTGCAGGGTCTGTGCGACCATGGTCGAAACTTGGGCTTCGCCGCTCACCTGACCCGTTGGCGTGCTCGATGAAGAAGTACCAAGGTCAACCGTGATACTACAAGCAACAGTTGCAAATACAACGATGCAAGATACGGCGAGAAGTCTTTTTACAGGTGTCATTCTTATCTTCTTCATAATATTGTCTCTTTCACAATGATAACTCCAATTGTTGAAGTTAATGTGTAGTTTGTATGGAGATTTACTAAGAAACTGTCTTCTGTTCGTTTTGCCCCCAGCTTTGGATTTAGAAAAGGCGCGGATAGATTACGAGTTTTCCCGTGCCTTTTCTATATCGTTCTGTGCGATGAGGCTTCCATAGCAACGAGATATGCTCATTGCTGTAGGAGCTGCTTATGGATTCGTACAGCCGCTCAGATTGAAACTCTCTGTTGTTGTCCGGCTGGAGGCGCCAAAGCTATTAAAGGCTTCGACGCCATAGGAGAACGTACTGCCTGCTGTTCGCGACGTATTATCCGTGTAAGTAGTTGAATTGGCTGGCAAGTTTGCAATAAGGTTTCCGTTCCGATAAACATGGTAACCAGTTTCATTGCCGCCTGAGTCTGTCCATGTGAGTGTGATGGTTACTTGAGTGGGCGATGAACAGGCATACGAATAGCGTATTTCCGTTGGGGCGGCTGGCGCGCCTACGGCAGGAGATGGCACCGGGGTCAACTCCGGGATTCCGGACAAATTGCCCGTCACCGTTACAGACTGCGTTCCGACCCAGCAATTGCCCGCATCCGTTTGGACCAGCCAGTAACTTCCGGTTGGATCTTTTCCAAGTATCGTCACCTTTTGATCCACTTTTAGTTCGGTGACGCTTTGATCATTTTCATTCGGTCCGCTATGACAAGTGACTGCCGTATTGACAACGGCCACCGGCGTTGGTGTTGACGAAGGCGTTGCTGCTGCGGTCGGCGTGCTGAGAGCTGCCATGGTCGCTGTTGGCGGCTGGCTTGCAACAGCTTGCATCGTCTGCGCCACAACGGTCGCGATTGTGACTTGCGACTGATCTTGTGCGATGGGTGTGAGTGCCTGTGGAAGATTACAGGATAGCAGTGCAAACGTCAACGCACAAAGCGCGATCAATATCTTTTTCATTGAGTTCCTCGATTTCTAGAAAATCATTTGCAAATGGACGAAATGGTCATCGAATGTTGCGGCGATGTGCCCGCGTCATTATACGCCTGGATGGTGTAGGTTACATTCGAGCCAATGGTTACGTTGAATGTATCCACGTAAGAGGTCGTTGTCAATGGCAGATCGGTAATTTGCGTGCCATCCCGATAGACGCGAACACCGTTCGCATCATGCGCCGGATCGATCCATGAAATATCCACCGTGGCCTTGTATAGCGCCCCGTCTACGTATGTGCAAAACCAGGGCCAGCCCGCGAAGACAGGCGTCCCTGGAGGAGTCTGTGTACTGGGCTGGGGTGTAGCGATTGGCAGGCTTTCGTAATCGCCAGTGGGAGACCCATCGCCAGCCATGACCCAGCAGGAACCGACGTTGGGTACCCGGATCAACCATGCGCTTTGAGTAGCTTCTTTGCCAATCAGGTCAAAGGTCATGCCCTGCTTCAAGGTGGTTGATATCTTGAAGTTCGTCGTCGTTCCGGTTCGGCATGGCGCATTGTCGTTGATGTAAAGCATCGGCTTTGCGAACGTTGGCGTGGCCGTTGGAAGGGGAGTTGGCGTGTGAAGCGCTGCGGACGTTGCCGCCGCTTGGGCGGTCATGGCAAGAAGCGTCGAGACGGCTTCGTTGACGTTCAGCGGCGCGGGAGTTTTGGCGGCTGTCCCGCAGGCGGATGCAAATAGAATCAACGCGCTGACGGGAATCAAAATGTACTTTTGGAATTTAGAATTCATCGAACTCGACAACCAGGTTTTGTTTTCCTATTCTCCATCGGGCTTTTTGAATTGGGTATGGCGGTTGTGTGGTGTTTTGCCAAGCTTGTTACAAAAAGGCATTCGAACTCCTTTGCTGACAGTAAATGGATCACGGGGTAATGTCAATGGATTGGACGAGGGCGTCCAGCGTATTCAGGGATGGCGAGAATGTATCGTTGCTCGAGGAATCCATTTTATCTGCAATGGCCTTGAAGTAATTTCCGTAAGTGGCTGAATCTGTGGAGTTGTAACCGGGGAAAGGAATCCCACCATCCGGTAACGGCGAGGTCGATTCCATCCCGTTTTGCAGGAATGGCGCTTCGATTGGCAGGACAACGATGACATAATATTTCCCGTCGCTGGTGAGACCTTCAAAATGATAGAACGTACCGTTATTGGCGATTGGTCCCACTGCCTGCCCATACTCCGTGATCATTCGGAAACCAGTGCCATGCTTGAACTGGATTTGTTTCACCTGTGCAACAAACATGGAGGCTGCATTGAAAAACGGAACCTGCGGCAGGTTGTCGTTGGTCAACGGCGCAGAGGGATTCGACAACGCGGCCTGCAAACGCTGGAGGCTGATCTTTGCCCCGGCGTACATCGAAGCATAGTCCTGCGCGGGATAAACATCGATCAAGATTTGAGAAAAATGCCCGGCTGGAAGATTGTATCCATCGAGTTTGAATTCCATGTGCGCGGGCGCGACCGCCCACGGCCCATTCGTTTGATCGTTTGGATTGTTCGGGATGGCTTGCGATGATGCACCGCTGGCGAGTCCATTGGGAATCACGAAGCTGACGTTCTGAAAAGAAACGGGAATCCCCGCTGGCTGGGGTGTCTGGGTCGGAGCGGGTTGAGTAGCTGAAGGCGCCGCGGCCGTGATCGCTTGAAGCGTACCTGCAACAACGGTCGCGATGCTTTGTTGGTCGGAGGTTGGATTGGCGGTCGAAACCAGCCCGCATGCCAGGACGGCTGCTGAAAAAGAAATCAACAAGGTTATTTTCTGGAATTTATTCATGTTTTATTGAACCGAAATCGATTGAATGAGCGAATCCAGCACGGTGAGCGCGGGGTTGAATTGAACGGGCGAAATGGCGTTGAGTTGTTGCGCAATCGTGTTGAAATAGGATTGACCCATTTGGAATGGAATGCCGTTTGGAGGCAGGGGCGAATTGGGATTGCTATTCGGCGCGAGGAACGGCGCTTGGACGGGGAGGATGGCTTCCAAATAATATCTGCCATTGCTTGTGATGCCGTGGAAGTAATAGATCAATTCGTGATTGTTGATCGGAAGTGGATTCTGATCGAACTGGGTGAGATACCGGATTCCGCTTCCGCTGGCAAAGTTGATGGATTGTACCGCCGCGTCGAGAGATCCGGCGGGCAGGTTCTGCGGGAAGGGTTGTCCGTGTTGGTAATGGAGATTTCGCAGTCCGGATATGTACCGATTCCCATTGCCATATTGGGAGTATTGCTCGGCGGGGAAGACGAGGATTTGCGGTTGCAGAGTCGTGCCTTGAATGGGGTATCCGTTCAAAATCATCTTGATGTGCTGCGGCATGGTCCCTGCGGAAGGATTGGTGTATGGAAACTCGATGCCGGTAGTGTTGGTGATCGTTGCGCTGTTTGCCAAATTTGCCGGAACAAGCACGCTGATGTTTTGATATGCAATGGATATGACTTGCGGTGTGGGGCTGGGCGTTACGGTGGGAGTCAAAGTTGGCGTAGGCGAGGCCAAGGCTATGCTGGTCTGGGCTGCTTCCGTCGCAGCCTGAAGCGTGGTTGCGACCCTGGCCGCAACATCATTGGGCGTGATCACCGGTGTGGCTGACGGGAAGTTGCAAGCCAGGATGACGAGGATTGCCGAAGCGATCAAGAGCATTTTTCGAAAATTACTCATTCTGGCCTATCGAGCTTGAATCGAAATGGATTGGATGAGCGCATCCAAAGTGGAAAGGGATGGTTTGAAATCCTGTGGCGCGGTGGCGTTCAATTTATCTGTCACTGCCTTATAGTACGCAGTGAAATCATCTCCAGTTGGATTCTGCTTGTAGTAACCGGGAAAATCCAGGATGGTCGGTGAATTGATTGTATATTTTGTATCGTCGGCAGGGAGGAAGTCTGCAGAAGTTGGCAGGATCGCAATGATGTAATAGTTTCCATCCTTCGTCAAACCTTGGAAGTGGTAGAAGAGGGCGCTGTTGTTGATCGGTCCGATGCCGTTGGCGTATTGTGTGACCAGCCTCACACCCGCACCATCCTTGAATGAGATCACTTGCATGTGCGCTGCAATGGCCTGGCCTGCATTATAGAACGGAATCGAAGGCATGTTCTTCGCCGCGAGCGGAATGGTCTTATTTGCAATGCCTTGCAGGCGGCGTATGTTTTCTTTTACCATGTCCGATGTCGAGGCGAAATCCTGCGCTGGATAAATGAAAATCGCTGCCTGTTGATACGAGTTTTGAGAATAATTATCCAGCAGGATTTTGATGTGTTGCGGCGCGATGGCCCACGGTCCCCATTTTTGTTCATCCGTTAGGGCAGGGACGGTGCCGGTCAAGGCATCCGTCGCCAGCCCTTGAGGAATGACCAGGCTTACGTTGTCATAGGCAACATGGTTTGGATTGGGGGCTGTTGCATGAGCTTGCATGGTGGCAGCCACAATGGTCGACGCTTCCAGATGAAGAGGCGCGCTTGCCGGTGCGCTGAAACTGCAAGCCAATATGCCGAGCAAAAGGCCGATGACCAAAACAATCCATCGTTTGTTCATTTTCGCATTTTTCTTCCGACCGTGTTTTTCAAGATACCGATTCGTTCGATCTCCAATTCGACTACATCACCTTCGTTCAACCACGGACCCTGGCCCTTGGTCAACTCCAATAGGCATCCGGTTCCAACCGTGCCTGATCCAATTATATCGCCGGGCAACAGCTTCACGTTTTCGGAGGCGCGTGCCAGCAGATCGCCAAACGACCAATAGAGGTCTTTGAAATTGCCGCGCGACCTTTCTACTCCATTGATGCGGCCCCGCATTTCCAACTCATAGACACCGGGACGGCTGGTCGCTTTATCAGTCAAGTCATCGACGGTGATAATGCACGGGCCTAACGCGGATGCAAAATCTTTTCCCTTTGCAGGACCAAGCCCGACTTTTAGCTCTTCGTGCTGCACATCGCGCGCCGACCAGTCGTTGAAGATGGTATATCCAAAAATGTGTTTCGGCGCGTCTTTGGGTTTGATGTTGATGCCCGGTTTGCCAATCACAACGGCAATTTCCAATTCATAATCCATTTCGTTCGTATAAGATGGATAGGGAATCTCATCGTCGGGGCCAAAGATGTTGCCCGGGTTGGTGAAATAGAATGTTGGGAATTTATACCATTCGGCGGGCACGTTGCGTCCGCGGTTGGCGTTGGCGGTCTTGACATGATTCTCGAAGCCGTAGCCGTCACGAAATGTGGTGGGGTGCAGAATAGGGGCGTGAAGCCGGACTTCGTTTAACGGTATCCGGCTTTTGTCTCGAATGCTGCGAACGCGTTCGAGGCCTTCATCGCCGGCTTGGATCAAGTCCATCAACGATGCGAAGGGAACGGATTGAATCCCGTCGTCGGTCAGCAAGCCGGGACGTAATGCAGAGTTGGAGGTTGAGAAGGTTACGAATTTCATGTTGATCGATCATGTCGTTGCGAACGCAGTGAAGCAATCTCCATTACAAAGAGGAGATTGCTTCGTCGCTGCGCTCCTCGCAATGACATGAGCTATTTATAGATTGCCTCGTTTGTCCTGCTCGAGCTCGAGCGCTTCGAACAACGCTTTGAAGTTGCCCTTGCCGAAGCTTTGCGAGCCGTGTCGTTCGATGACTTCGATGAACATCGTCGGGCGGTCTTGAATCGATTTGGTGAAGATTTGGAGCAGGTAACCTTCATCGTCGCGGTCCACGAGGATGCCAAGATCGCGAATCGTCTTCAAGTCTTCATTGATTTCGCCAACGCGGTCGGGCAGGACTTCGTAGTATGTATCCGGCACGCGCAGGAATTCCACGCCATTGGCCTTCAATTGTGTGACGGTCTTGATGATGTCGCCGGTGATGAGCGCCACATGCTGTGCGCCGGGCGCGAGATAGTAATCGAGATATTCCTCGATCTGGCTCTTCTTCTTGCCTTCCGCCGGTTCGTTGATCGGGAACTTGACGCGGCCATTTCCATTTTGCATAACCTTCGACATCAAGGCGGAGTATTCCGTGGAGATATCTTTGTCATCGAAGTGCATCAGTTGACGGAAGCCCATCACTTTGTAATAGAAGTTGACCCATTCGTTCATCTTGCCGAGTTGCACATTACCGACAATATGATCGATCGCGGCCAGACCGGTGGATTGCGCTTCCTTATCCTTGATGGGACGGTAGGTCGGTGCGAAAACTCCTTTGTAATCGCCGCGATCCACGAACACGTGAAGTGTCTCTCCGTATGTGTAAATGGCCGACGTGCGATAGATGCCGAAATCATCTTTTTGCTCGCGCGGACTCCAGGCGGATTTGCCGCCGCGCGAGGTCGTTTCCTTCCAGGCTTTTTCCACATCGTCCACTTCCAACGCGATGGTTTTGACGCCGTCGCCGTGAACCATATGATGTGCGGCGATCTCGCTGGTCGGACTATAGGGTGCGGAAACAACAAACCGCGCTTGCCCTGACTCTAAAACGTACGAAGCGAAATCGCGGTTGCCCGTTTCCAGGCCAGAATAGGCGATCGGTTTGAATCCGTAGGCTTTCCACCAGTAAAACATGGCGTGCAAGGCGTTGCCCACGTAGAAGTGAACGTGGTCGATGGATTTGATTTGGAGAAAATCCGCTTCCTCGGTCATCGGACGTGAATTGGAAACAGGCGCAGATTTTGTTGTGATTTTTGTCAAAACTCTCTCCTTTGGCTAATAATAAAATCTTTTCGACAGCCATAAGGATTTTACGACAAAGATTTTTTGATTGCAAATAAAAATTATGCTTTCTTCCAGGGGAAAGCATCAAACACGAAAGTCACAAAGATTAAGAAACTTTGTGTCCGTTGCGTACTTTGTGTTTAGAAATTATGGTTTGGGGTGCGCGGCGAAGAAGGCCCACATCAAGTTTGTGGCGGAAATGGTGTGTGTGGGTTGATCCCCGCCGGGCCACGCGGGGCCGTTCCCTCCGGGCCAGGCGTGACCGCCATTGATAATTGTATAAAGTTCGACTGCCGTTCCAGCGGCACAACCGGAATACACATCATGTTGAATATCGGAAAGTGTAGTGGTTTGTGGCGTGGGCGAGCATCCATCGAATTTGATCCACGCATCAATGGTGTCTTTAACAGAAACGAACGGAACGTTTGCCAACGATTTATCGCCGATGCCGCCGTTATAGGGGAGATGCTGGTCGGCTGTGCCGTGAAATTCGATCACGGAAACCGGCTCTTTCGGCTGACATTCGGGATCATTCAGCGTTCCCGAAACGGGACCGATGGCGGCGAAAACATCCGAGGCGTCACAAGCCAGGCGTTGAGACATGATGCCGCCGTTCGAGAGTCCGGTTGCATAAATGCGTTTGGAATCGATCTTGTAGGAAGATTCAAGTTTAGCGAGGATGGCGCGCACAAAGCCGACATCATCAACATGATGATTGACTGCATAACCGCAGCAAGTTCCGCCGTTCCAGGTCAGGAGCTTGTCACCGAGCAAACCGGTGCCATTGGGATAAACCACGATGAAATCTTTTTGATCAGCCAATGGCTCGAAGTTGCTCGTGCGCATTTGCGTCGAGGCATTTCCAAGTCCCCCATGAAAGTCGAAGACAACGGGAAGGGGCTGACTGCCATTGTAAGAAGGTGGAACGTGTACTATGTAAGTGCGCTGGCGTCCTTCGAGTGTCAAAGTGTATGTTGTGTCGTTCGATGAAGTTGAGTTCGAGTTGAAAGTTCGGACGCAGGCTAGCGCGGCAAAGCTCAAAACGCAAACCGCAAACAAGATTCGTTTCATTTTGATAGGTTGTCTTCGATGAACTTCTTCCAAACCGGATACTCGTCGGGGTTCCAAATCCTGCGGATGTTTGGAAAAACGTCTTCGCGTTTTGCTCCAAGCCGCAGGATTTGATACAATGATACAAAAGCTGTGGCGCGAAAATTTGCCTGGCAATGTACGTGTGCTTGCTCACCGCGATGTTCATCCATCGCATTCATAAAATCATCTAAATCTTTTTGCGTGGGTTTTTTCCAATCCACTTGAATCGAAAGATAGCTCATTCTTGCGTTTGAGGCCAACTCAGCTTCGTTCGGAATCCAATCTTCGGACGTGGGCGTGGCAAGGTTGACGACGAACTCCACACCGGCATCTGCCAACTCCTTGAGTTGATTTGGCTTGGGCATGCCGCTGCAAGATAGATTTTTGTTGATTTGTAGAAAATTGCGGATGTCTTCGATCATGCCTTGACCCTCGCGACTTTTCCGCCTGTCATCTTGATCAAATCATCGGGCGTCAATTCAAAGATGGCGTTTGGCGTTCCAGCCGCGCCCCAGACGGTTTTGTATTGCAGCAAATCTTCGTCAACATAGGCTTCCATCTTTTGGGCATGACCGAGCGGAGGCACGCCGCCGATGGTGAAGCCAGCCGCGGCGCGCACGAAATCCGCGTCGGCGCGGGCGATGTGTTCACCCGCGTATTCGCTGATGCGTTTCTCGTCCACGCGGTTGGCGCCGCTGGTCAAAACCAGAATCGGCTTGTTACTGGTCTTGCCCTTGAAGATCAACGACTTGATGATCTGTCCGAGTTCACAACCGGCGCGCTGTGCAGCCTCCTGCGCCGTGCGCGTGCTTTCGGAATGTTCGATGACAGTATAATTGAATCCTTGCGATTTTAAAATATCTTGTACTTTTTGAGCAGTAGGGGAAAGTGCCATGTCGTTATCCAATGTTAGAATTAATGTGGAGTATAACGCAAATGCCCGATGAAAAAGAAGTTTATGCCAATCATGCGCTTGAATATGAAGACTTGGTTTCGCACGAAGACTATCAAGGCAATATTTTGAAAGCGATGCAGGAAATCGTTTCGTTGGACGGATTGGATGTCCTTGATCTCGGCGCGGGTACGGGACGATTGGCGTGTCTGCTTGCGCCTTATGTAAAAAGTATTTCAGCGTTTGATTTATCGCCGCACATGCTGACGATTGCGCGTGAGAAATTGCAGCGGCTCCAACCTCGACGTTCGCTGGCCGCGGCTTGCGATCATCGTTTTCTGCCGCTGAAAGCTCACAGTGCGGACTTAATGGTATCCGGCTGGAGCGTGAGTTATGTCTCGGTTTGGAATCCGCTGCAATGGCGGGATGAAGCGGACGCCTGGCTCAATGAAGCGCGCCGCGTTCTTCGCCGCGAGGGTCACATCATCCTGTTCGAGTCGCTCGGAACCGGAAACGAATCGCCGCAGCGATTGACTCATCTGGAAAATTTCTATGCTTGGTTGGACGATGCTGGATTCTACAGCAGGTGGATTCGTACCGATTATCAATTTGAGTCATATGAAGAAGCCGGCAAACTTGCCGGCTTCTTCTTTGGTAACGTTATGCAGCAGCGAGTCCTCAATGAGCAATTGACGATTTTGCCGGAATGTACTGGAGTATGGTGGCTGAAAATTTAAGATCCGAAGTTGTTTTGTTTCAAACGGCATTGCAGTCAAAACATAGTAATTCCTGTTTGCTCATCGATTCGAAATCCGATTGACTCGGTTTCACGTTAAAACGATCTCGATGAGATTTATTGATATTGAGAACTGAATCGAGATTGTTATACAAAGGTAGTACTTTTGGGTTGACAACTTTTGTTAAGACTGGTGTATAATCAGTTAAACCTTAATGATAGGGTAATTATTGTTTCTTCTTTTTGTAAGCACTTCCACTTATGCCTATTTCTTCTCTACTTGTTGTCGAAGGTCGATACGCAGACATTCCTTCTTTTGCAACCGAATTGCAGAAGAAGGGTTTTGAAGTTCATGTGGTCACCAATGGAAGTGCGGCAGTATCGCGGCTTGAAAAAATCAATCCGAGCCTTGTGGTGGTCAATGCTGCTTCCTTGAGAAGCACAGGCTTGCGCATCTGCCAATCCATTCGTGATAAAGATAAAAGTTCCAAATATCCGATTATTCTTATTCTGGCGAAAGAAGCCAAGGTCGATAAAGAGACGGCCGATTCGGTATTGATTCTGCCGTTCACCGCGCAGAAACTGGTCAATCGCATCAAACCGCTTTTGCCGGGGGATGGGAAGAACATGATCCACGTTGGGCCGATCCGGCTCGATGTCGAACGACGCCGCGTGAAATGTCTCGGCAAGAGCACCAAATTGACCCCGCGTTTGATCACGCTTCTAAAAATGCTCATGGAAAAACCCGGCGAAGTTGTCGAACGGGATACGC
>JBJKOR010000361.1:0-2662 GCA_046707185.1 Anaerolineales bacterium
GGTGACATCAGGAGTCTTAAGAAATCGTCGATAGACTGGAACCGGAAAACGATAAATTTGAAAATGTCCAAAACCGGCCAACCGATTGAATTGCCGCTACTCAAAGATATCGGCTGGGCCATCATCGATTATCTGCAAAACGGTCGCCCTGCCACAAACAGCCAATGCCTATTTGTCAGGCACAGAGCGCCTTTTAACACATTTGGCGACCGCAACGCCTTCAACAAAGAACTCCATCGATATATTCTGAAAGCCGGTCTGAATATGCCCGGAGACCAGCGGCACGGGATGCACTCGCTGAGAAGCACGTTGGCGGGAAACATGCTCGAAATAAAATCACCGCTGCCCATCATATCGGAAGCGCTGGGGCATCAGTCTGTCAACACTACAAGCATATACCTTAAGATCGACATTGAAGGGCTACGCAAATGCGCGCTCGATCCGGAGGAGGTGTTTGCCGGTGAAAACAGCCTATGAATGGAAAAGCGGGTTTGCGGAAGCAGCGCAAAACTACATTTCACTCAAGCAACAGACCGGAATGAAATTCGAAATTCAGGAACGTTACCTGCGGCACTTCGACACATTTTATTACAGCAACGGCTTTGAAGGGAGCACGTTGACAAAAGAAATCGTCAACGACTTTATCTATGACCCAAATGAACGGCCAGTGTTGCACCACAACAAAGAAGTGCTGATGCGAGACTTCGCGATGTATTTGGCTGACAGAGGCCACCATGCCTATGTGACGGAAGTCAAGACTGCGCTTCCGCGCTGCAAATTTATCCCCCACATCTTCACGGACGACGAAACCTGCCGGATGTTCAAAGCCATAGATAATTATCCGCGGGCGCGGATGTCATATAGGAATGTGGTTGATCCGGTACTGTTCAGATTTTTGTACGGCACAGGTGTACGGATTTCCGAGGCACTGAATCTCGTTCTCAATGATGTAAACGTGGAATCCGGAACCGTCACAATCCGCGCCGCGAAAAACATGAAGGATCGATTGATTCCCATGGCTGATAGTTTGACAAAACGCGTTCTCACTTTTATAAATGGATTCCACCGATACAGTGACGGTAGAATGTGGCTTTTCCCGGGTTATCACAACGGAACAATGGGGCAGATGGATAAGAGCACTGCGTACAACCATTTCAGGGATTATTTGCTTATGGCCGACATCCCTCACACGGTCGTAGGACCGCGAATTCACAGCTTTCGCCACGGATTTGCCGTCAAATGCCTTAAAAAATGGGTTTTGACCGGGAACGACCTGACTGTTATGCTGCCATACCTATCGGCGTACATGGGGCATTCGGACTTCCGGGCCACTCAATACTATCTGCGGTTGACATCTGATCTGTATCCTGAGATTGTACGGCGAGTTGAGGCAGAGTTCGGATACGTTATACCGGAAAGAGGGATCATTTATGACGAAAACTGATTTGCCATATTATCTTACGAAGTTCCTCGGCAAATACCTGCCCGGCGAAAAGAATGTCAGCCACCATACTATCCAGTCTTATTCCGTGACTTTTAAACTGTTGCTCTCCTTCTTCGAACAAACCAAGTTGATCGCGCCTGAACGCCTGTCCATGGCGGATCTGACCCGTGATACGATCATTGATTTCTTGGACTGGCTCGAATCCGCACGGGACTGTATGGTGACGACCAGAAACCAGCGGCTGGTGGCAATCCATTCGTTTGTCAGGTTTGTGCAGAAACAGTCGCCCGAGAACCTGTTTGAGTTCCAGAAGATCCTGAACATCCCAGATAAAAAGTGCGCGAAAACAGTTGTGCCGTTCTTGACTGGCGAAGAAATGAAAATACTGCTGTCGATGCCTGACCTCTCAACCAAAAAGGGACTTCGGGATCTGGTACTGATGGCTGTATTGTATGACAGCGCCGCGAGGGTTCAAGAGATTATAGATTTGAAGGTTAAGGATTTGCGCTTGGATAAGCTCGCCGTGATCACTTTGCATGGCAAAGGCCAAAAGACTCGCCATGTTCCAATCACGGAGAAAACGAAAAATCTCTTGGAATCGCATTTACGGTGCAATCCAGGCAGCAATGGGGTTAGCAGTGGCGAACAGTATGTTTTTGTGAACCAGAAGAAGCAGCAACTTACACGCTGGGGCATATCTTACATCATTGATAAGTATGTTGGTTTGGCAAGCTTGCGCGATGGGTTCGATGTTCGTTTTCCCGTCACGCCGCATGTATTTCGGCACAGCAAAAGCGTCCATTTACTTCAATCCGGCGTCAACCTGATCTACATCAGGGACTTTCTTGGACATAGCGATTGCAGCACAACGCAGATTTATGCCAGGGCAGACACCGAGACGCGGCGAAAAGCGCTGGAGGCGGCATATGTTGACATCCTGCCGACAAGTGAATTGCCGGATTGGTCTGACGACAAAAACTTGATGGACTTCCTTATCTTGCTTGGACGGCAATAATCAAATGGTGAGTGAATCGATGAGCAACTTACTGGTTTGGCTGGTTTGCTGTCGCCACTCACCATTTTATATCTCTCACCATAATGCCTCAAACAATGCGGGGTAATTCGTTTTTTGATACCGGTTTTTTGATAACACCGGACTACGATATTTTTTAAATCCCCCCGGCTGATCTTTTTACCGTGTTTCGTAACGAATAATAA
>JBJKOR010000362.1:0-1883 GCA_046707185.1 Anaerolineales bacterium
TAGATGCACCTCCGTTGAATCCGGAAACGAGGTACATTCTAGGCGCGTTTTAGGGGACTTTTTATGTCGCGATTCTGGGTACTTATATCACCGGCAATGACAGTGGTTCCGCCGCTCGTTGTTCCTCCACACTCCATGCCTTCGTAACCGCACTCCGAATACATGAACCCGCTTGGATCGGTGAACGAAAGCGGATTGTTGAGCGCATTTCTACTTCTTGTACTTGTCTTTTAGCTTTTGATACAAAAGCTCGCGAAATTTTCCAGCTATAAAGTATGACCACAACGACCCCACCATCATGAATATGCCGCCAATAAACCCCAACGCGGCGATCCATGGTATATCGCGCACAGACCAAGAATAACTTTTATCTGCAAAACCTACTAGTAGAACGCAGCCTAAAGAAATCAGGAAAACACATAAACCATTCAAGGCGGAAGCAATGAAATGTCTCCGTAAAGAAACTTCTTGGCCATTAAATATTTTGCGATTTAGGCGACTCGTCCATACGAGCAAGAAAATACCAGATGCCAACATAAAAAAACCAAATACGAATATCAAAGCCAAAAGAATCCTATCGAGACTCATCTTATTTACACCTTTAATGGAACGGAAACGAAGTCCATCCTAAATCATTAGACACCGCCACGCTCTGGATAACTAGATTTGTAATAGCTTCGCGGTCTGCCACTCCCAAAGCTGTCGTACTTACACTGTTGAGGGTTTGAGCTCCAATAACTCCTTGCTGAAGATTAGTATTACCAGATCGTATATCTGCGATAGCCGTAAGCACTGTTGAGCCTACAGACAAGATATTTGCAACAAACATCGGCGATTGCACAGATAACTCTGCTATTCCCATTCCTGCCAATCCGGTTACTGCTGGAACCTCCGGGCCGCCCTCAGCAAAAGGTAAACCGACTCCCGCCCCAATTATTCCTCCCGCCACAACAACTCCCGTATCATATAAGTCAATAGTCCATGCCATTACATCTAATCCTGTCGCTACCTCATGCAAACGTTGAACTGTCGGGTCGCCATTTCCATAAAGCCCATTGATCGTGGAATTGAGATAGATGGTGTCGTTTACAGTCGTTGGATCAGGCGTAGTTCCTCTGTCACCAGTAGGCGTTCCTCAAGTGCCGCCACCGTTGGCCGTCGTTGTGATGGTTGTCGTGGTACTCGTCCCCACACTCCATGCCTTCGTAGCCGCACTCCGAATACATGAACCCACTGGGATCGGTGTACGAGAGCGGATTATTTAGCGCGTAACTATAGCAAAGCAAATTGGAGTTCTATCCGCCGAATGCGTGAATGATTGTCAAGACTATAGGCCTGACTATCAAAATTAAGATGAAACCGCAACAAAGAAGGGCTGCTATAGTGGTAACGCGTGCTGCAAGAATGTAATTGGGCGAATCTATCCATTCCTGTATGATGCGAAAACCAAGCATGTTTCTTTGCCATCCTGACCAAGTGCCCCGCACCGTCCGCCGAAATTTTTCAGGCTGAAACCATGCTAAGTATGCATATCTCACAGTGATGACAAGAACGCCTACGACAGCAACAAATAATAGTATGGCTCCAATAAAATCCTGCATTGCTTCCTCCAAAGTGCCAGATTGAATGGTAGGGGTTGTGCAAGCCTAAGAAGCTGGTTTACGGAAACCATTTCCAGTTTGTTGAAGTGATATCCAAGATCGTGTAGGTTGCCGAACCGCCTATTTGTGGTGTATACAAGCCTCCTTCAACTACAAAATCACTTAGTGAAGTTTGACCAGGATTGCCCCATGTGCCGCCAACCCCTCCAATAAACCCAGCACTGGCATTCACTGTCCAACCTGTCAGAAACGTATGCAATTGGCTCAGAGTAGGTGCTGAAG
>JBJKOR010000363.1:0-1605 GCA_046707185.1 Anaerolineales bacterium
GATTGAGGAGCAGGGCAAATGCTGAAATGACAAGAACGATCCATAATTTTTTTCTTGGTCGATGCGTGAAAATCAAACTCAATCCACAAAGAATAAACAAAAGCGGATACGATCCATGCAAGTTAACCCACAGCAGTGAAATGAAGGGGACGACCCACAGTCCTCGTGAATTTCCCTTCTCGTAACGATTGAGAATCCACAACGTCAATACAAAGAGCGGATACGTGAACAATTGCGGACGAAACGACCAATTACTACTTCCTGCCAGCCCGGCCAACAGCGTAAGCAATCCTGCCATGATCGGACCCGCGCCCGACTCTCGCAATAGGCAAAATAAGATCGTATACGTGATGGCAATCAAAAGCACGCGCAGGAAGAAAGTCAACGCGATTCCGCCTGTGCTATAAACTATCCAAAAAATAATGGCGGCAAGCCACGATTGATAAAAATAAACTTTGCCCGCTTGGGTGAATGAATACAGGTCTACCGTTGGAACCGAATGCATTTTTAAAATATCCTGTCCCAAGCGCAAATACCACCAGTAATCTTGTGGCGAAAGCGGAATTAACGCCGCAACAATCATCAAAATAAATAAGGCAGCACTTAACCATAAAAGATTCAGGCTGGATTGTTTTTGATTCACCACGGACCGTACCATCGAATAGATTTATCTGGGCTGCACATGCGGCGCAGGCCACGCCGGTGATTTATGCACGTGGACGACTTTCCATTTGCCATCCTGCTTGACCATCACGCGGCTCTCGTTATGAGCCACCACTTGCACACCCCCGGGCAAGGTGGTGCTGGTCAACAAGGTGTAACTGGCAATTGCGAAATCGCCGTAACGCTGAATGCAAAGATTGGAGAGATCGAAGCGCGTCTCCGCCTTTTGGGTCACATCCGAGCCGAATACCGTTCCGTTCTGCGCGTTGGACGTCATCATGAACTCGTGGAACGGCAGTCCGTCGATGCGATTGGGCGTAACCCACCATTCGTAAAGAGTCAAATCCGATGCCGTCGTTTCATGATAGACGGCAATGTCATTTTTTTGAACCGACATCAAATGACGCATGAGAAAATCATAAACTTCCTGATCCATTCATTCCTCCAGTAAAACTTTGAGATAGCTCTCGGTCATTTTATCCAAACCCAAAGCTTTTTCCGCTTGTGCGCGTGCGGCTTGACGGAAACGATTTTGATCGTTCAAGATTTCCGCCGCGGCTTTGGCAAGCGCTTTGACATCAGGCAGATCCAACTTCCACACATCGCCGCCATACGGGACAATGCAGCCTGAATCTCCAACGACCAGTTCGTTCAATGCACCGGTATCGAAACCAATGACCGGGAGTCCGCACGCCATCGCTTCGATGACCGAGTTCGGGCAGGCGGCGTTGATATCGGCAGAGAAAAGCAAATGAGCGGAACGATCGATCTCCGGGATTTTTTCGCGCGGCACTGTGCCCATCCATTGGATCGAAATCCGCGCTCGTGCTTGAACCGAAGCTTTATGTTCTTCCGATATTTTTCCAACCACCATCAATTCGACCGGCAAATGATATTGCCCGGCAAGCCTTTCCGTTAATTGAACGGCATTCTCCAAACCCA
>JBJKOR010000364.1:0-4843 GCA_046707185.1 Anaerolineales bacterium
GGCTTGGTCTATCTTGCAACCACTCTTTCCCCTTAACCCTTATCCCCTTTTCCAATACACCCCTCAACCTTTCATCTGGTTTTACCTCTGGCGGTCTCCATCCTTCGGTCACCGCGCGGACATATTGTCCCGTTCCGCCGACGAGCAGCGGCAATTTGCCGCGAGAATGAATCTCAGCAATGACATCCGTTGCCATTTTTTGGAAAACCGCCAGCGATAAAATTTCATCGGGATCCGCAATGTCAATCAAATGATGCGGAACGCGGGCTTGTTCTTCGCGAGTTGGTTTCGCTGTGCCAATGTCCATGCCGCGATAGAACAGACGCGAATCCGCTGAGACGATCTCGCCGTTGATTCGTTCAGCGAGTTGAATCGCAGTTTCCGTTTTGCCAACCGCGGTGGGACCGACGAGGAGTATTAAAGTTGGTTTTGACA
Organism: Anaerolineales bacterium; assembly: GCA_046707185.1. Taxonomy (GTDB): domain Bacteria; phylum Chloroflexota; class Anaerolineae; order Anaerolineales; family Villigracilaceae; genus Fen-1038. Next base: position 436 of record JBJKOR010000364.1, read on the forward strand.
TTCAGGATTCTCCTCATCCTTTGCCCATTGGATTGGGTTGAATTGAATGTATTTGTAAATTTGTTCAAGATCGTTTTGATTGCGGATGACATGTTCGTAATAATTGCGTTGCCAAACAGGCGCGCCGCGTGTGCCGCGCATGTCGTTGATTTTATATGTCACTGCGGATTTATATGCTCGGACGACGGTTGGCAACGATCCCATTACGGGCTTTTCAAATCGTTCCGTAGTAGGGGCACGGCGCCGCCGTGCCCCTACATCATTGCTTTCGTTGATCCAAATGATTCCATGAATGTGATTCGGCATCGCGATGAATTCATCTTTCCATAATTCTATGTTGGAACGCAATTCTTGTGTCTTGAACCATTCCGCGCGCACAATTTCGCCGAATGATGATAGTTTCATTTTCCCGTTTTCGATTTTTCCAAACAAACATTCGTGCTGATGTGTAACAATCGTGATGAAATAACCACCTGGTTGGGCATAATCATAATCTTTCAATCGTATTGAACGGCGATGATGTATCGGCGGATCAGTTTTCATATTGCATTCTCAAAATGTTTGATCTCTGCTTTGCCATTCACTTTTTCCACGGCGATAACATCAATCTGCCAATGGTCGATCTAGTTTTGTTGTGCGTAATGTTCGGCGCAGGAGAGCATGTGCTGTTGTTTCCTCGGCGTGACGGCGATCTCCGGCGGACCGAGCGAAGACGATGTGCGCGCTTTGACTTCGATAAAAATCGTAAAGCCATCTTTCCGCGCGATCAAGTCAATCTCGCCGTAGGGCGTGCGGACGTTGCGGGCAACGATCTCATAGCCTTTGGCGGATAAATAATCCGCGGCGGCTTGCTCGCCCCGGCGTCCAACTCGTTGATTGTGATCTGTCATCTTAAATATTTCCTATGTCACACTGAGAAAGCCGATGGTCGAGTAGCCAGTGTTTTTCTGGCGTATCGAGACCAAGAGCACGAAAAGTCGCGCTACATAATATTTGAGACCCTTCGACTGCCGCTTCGATAAGCTCAGCGTCCGCTCAGGGCGATGCAAAAGACTCATTGCAAAAATTTCTCCAACAGTCCGCGCAAACGGATTTCCCAATTCTCGCGGCGCGGGCGTGATGCGCTCACCAGCCGCCGATAATGTTCCAGCATCGTCTGCGTTGTCCGCTCGATGGCATAACGGGTCGAGGCTTGGCGGGCAGATTCGCCCATTTGCCCGCGCAGGCTTGCATCGAGGCACAGACGCGTGAGTTTGGCGGTGAAGGATGCCAGATCATGGGTCGCGAGAAATCCGGTTTTGCCATCTTCGATCGTGTCGGCGATTCCGGGCGAATCGATTCCGATCACCGGCAATCCCGCCGCCATGCCTTCGATCACCGAAAGCGGATGAACTTCCGTCACCGATGCGGTGACAAACGCATCGCACATGGCGAGATAGGATGGAAGTCTTTCGTACGGAATAAATCCAAAAAAGCGGACACGCTGATTGAGATTGAGTTCCGCCGCAAGTTGTTTTGTCTCTTCCTCGATGAGCTTTTGCCCGCCGCCCAGGATCAGAAGATGGACATTGTCGAGCGCCTGTGCCACGCCTGCAAAGGATTGAAGCAGAAAGAAAAGATTTTTCTCGGTGGCGATGCGTCCTGCATAAATGAGCAGGATGTCGCTTTCTTTGAATCCGAAATCGGCGCGTGACAATGGCTCGGCTTGATAAAAATTCTGCAACTCCACGCCGTTGGGGATGATCTCGATGCGACTCATCACGCCCATCTTGCGTAAGATATTGGCCATGCCGGCGGAAGGCGAAACCACCAGACTCATCGCTTCGCAGAACGGAGGCATATAGGCTTGCAGTAATCCGTCGCTGATCTCCTCTGGCACGATGGGGAGGTAAGCCTGTGCGTAAAGATCGTAGCGCGTGTGATTGGTGAACACCGTGGGAATGTGCAAAGGCTCGCAGTAACGTATGGCGAGGCGTCCGCTGAGAAACGGATGGTGGACATGCACAATATCCATCGTCTGTAATAATTTCTTTGCGGTGACCGTGTGGCGAAAGGAAAGATAATAGCCGGTATCCACCAGATGCAGGCCCGGCGAGCGGATGACGCGCGGCTCTTCGTCGTGGTAATCCTGGTCGCCAAACGTGAACACGTAGACTTCATGCCCCGCTTTTTCGAGATAGCGTTTGTTTAGGTCAATGTAATTGGTGATACCGCTGACATGCGGCTTGTAGGCGTCGGCCATCATTGCGATGCGCATAAGTAAATGGTACGAGCAACATGGTGCGGTGTCAAGATGAAAAGATGAAGATCGAGTGCGGAAGAAAATTGCTTATGATAAAATCCACGCATCTAGGAAACTGTGATGGTCAAATTGATTTTGCGCGACAAGGAATACGAAGTCAAACCCGGCATGACGCTTTTATCGTCGCTGGAGAAGATCGACGTTTTGCCGGAGTCGGTGATCGCCACGCGCGAAGGTGAGATGATTCTCGAAGATGAGATTCTGAAAGATGGCGATGTGGTCAAATTGATCGCGGTGATCTCTGGAGGATGATGTCATTGCGAGCGAAACTTGCACCTGCGCTGCAAGTGCAGGTGAGCGAAGCAATCCTGTAATTGGAATTTTGCAAGTTAGATGAGATTGCTTCGTCACTTTGTCGTCTTCGGCGTGCTTCGCGATCCTCGCAATGGCAGATTGAAAAATGAAATGTCGTAAATGTGGTGAGAAAGCTTCGGTCAATATGCGCCAACATAAACTGGCGCTGTGCAAGGAACATTATCTCGAATGGATTCCTGCGCAAACCGAACGCTTCATCGAAAAATATAAAATGTTCACGCACGATGAAAAAATCCTCGTGGCGGTTTCGGGCGGAAAAGATTCGCTTTCGTTGTGGGACGTTCTTGCGCGTCTTGGTTATCAAGCGGATGGACTTTATATCGGTCTCGGTATTGATGGCGGAATAAACTATTCATCCGAGTCGCATCGCCTCGCCGAAAAATTCGCAAACGACCACAATCTCAAACTTCATGTTGTGGATATTGAAAAGGAGTACGGCCAGCCGATTCCGGTGATGGCGGGAACTTCTCATCGCGGTTATGGCAGGCCGTGTTCTGTCTGCGGATTGACGAAACGTCATGTGATGAACCGGATTGCGCGTGATCGCGGCTATGACGTCCTGGCGACCGGTCATAATCTCGACGACGAAGCCGCCGTGCTTTTCGGAAATACCTTATCATGGTCTGTAGGATTTCTTTTGCGGCAGGGTCCGGTTCTTCCCTCGGCCGAGGGCTTGGCGCGCAAGGTCAAGCCGCTGTGCCGCTTTTACGAGCGCGAGATGACGGCCTACGCGCTTTTGCGCGGCATCGAATACATCTATGAAGAATGCCCGTTCGCCGTAGGCTCGACTTCTATTTACTATAAAGAAGTTCTCAACAAATTAGAGAATGGTCGTCCTGGCGCCAAGCTGACATTTTATCTGCGTTTCCTCGAAGCGCGTCAAACTGGACTATTTGCGGAATCCAAAAACGAGATGGAACATCTGCATCCTTGTCCCAATTGCGGGCAGCCGACGTCTGCGCCTGGTTTGTGTTCATTCTGTCGATTGATCGAAAAAGTTGCAGCAGAAGCACCAATAGTTAGTAATTTATAAAATGCCATCGCGCTCCCGAAGAACATCGGGACGGTGTGAGCGGAGGGTCGAGTAACGAAGTGTAACGCCCTGCGCCCTTTCAGGGTCGAGACCCGTAGTCGAAGCGGCGGTGAGGAGATTGCTTCGCGGCAAAAAGCGCTGCTCGCAACGACATAAAAGGAGATTTAATTATGCCTGCCAAATCATCAGATTTGAAAAATTTGACGTTATTAGGTCACAAATCCCAGCCGAGCAAAAAGCTGGAAGCATTTCCAAATCACAACCCGGATCGTTATTATCTCGTCACGATGGAGACAGACGAGTTCACATGCGTGTGTCCTGCCACCGGCCAGCCTGATTTCGCAAACATCAAAGTGGAATATGTGCCTGACAAAAAGATCGTTGAATCAAAATCGTTCAAATTGTATTTGTGGTCGTATCGTAACGAAGGCGTTTTCCACGAGCATGTTGTGAATACGATTTTGGATGATCTCGTCAAGACGCTGAATCCGCATTATTGCAAAGTGACCGGTGACTTCAGTGTGCGCGGCGGAATTGCGATCACGGTCGAGGCGGAAAAAGTGAAAACGCCTGCGGCGAAAAAAGCGGTGCGATGAAGTCGTCAAGGCATTCTTATCGTTGGTTTCCATTGATCACCGCACTGTTTGTCACCACATTAGTTATTTCGAATATCGTGGCGGTCAAGCTGGTCAACTTGTTCGGTTTGTTTGTGCCAGCCGCAGTGATCTTGTTTCCAATTGCCTACATCTTCGGCGATG
>JBJKOR010000365.1:0-2113 GCA_046707185.1 Anaerolineales bacterium
CGCTCACGCCGTTGAAGATGGCAGGCGGAGATTTCTTTTCTGCAAAAAGGTTCAAATTGATTTTGACGAACTCATCAATGAGATATCCGGGAACTTCACATGCCCGCCCATAGGATGCAAAAGACATGACTTCAAGATTGCTCAAGTCAGCTTTGGTGACTGTATGTTTTACGTCCAGCTTGTCGCAGGCTTCCTGACCGAACCGAATTAAATCATCAAGCGTATCTGCAAGTACGCCATCATAATCAAAAATGATTAGTGACATGGAAAGTGTTTTCTGTTCAATGTTGACAAATATGAATGATGAGCAGAACTGCCCACAAGTAAATGCTCAAAAACGGGCATGCCGCACAACGGCAATCACAAGTGCCAGGTAAACGCTGGATTAGCCTGATGCGTTTTTCTCCGTCAATATGTAGGCGCCGTATAAGCTGTTATATCGCTCGCGTGTCAAGAATAATCGGAATACATTATCTATTTTGGGATCATGCTCAAAGCCAAAATTAAGAAGTATATGCTGCCCTCTGTGATTATCTAACGCAACATTGTCTATCATTATACGCCCACTCATTTGGTTGAAAAAGAAGTTGAGAAAAAGGAACATAGCTTTCTTCGCATACCCTTTTTTCTGCTGAATACTGGCAATCTTGACATTGAACTCTGCTGTCATGCTCACGACATTGAGACGATGAAAACTTATTTCTCCCACCGGATCGTTTTTTTCATTGAAGATCAAACGATAACAATCTGTGGGATTACCAGGCTTTATCATTTTGGCAAACCAATATTGGGCTTGCTTATCAGTTAAGTGAATAGGACCACCAACTGGTTTCATGGTTTCAGGATCGCTCCATAGCCAACGAATGAACTGCATATCATTTTCGGTTGGCAACCGCAACTCGACGTGCTCGTCTTGCCGATTTTGTTTCCTGTCAAGATGTTGATTCATAATATGTTCATCAACTATGTGGAAAACAAACACGAGATTATATGAGCATTACGACAGTTTTTAAACATCTGCACAACACCCTAAACGATTTTGGCATCATAAAGCAAAAGGTAACTCTCATCCTTATTTTTTCTTCTCCATCGGCGCGGCTGGATTGCCAACGACGGTGGTAAATGGAGCCACGCTTTTCGTCACCACTGCGCCCATGCCAACCACTGCGCCGCGTCCGATCACGATCGGTTTCTCATGCGTGCCTTGCCTAATCACTGCACCCGTGCCGATATAAGCATAATCTTCGATGACCACCGTGCCGTTGCAATGCACATCTGGCGCAAAGGTCACGAAGTCGCCGATGATGCAATCATGTGCCACATACGAATAAATGTTGGAGTGAAAGAATCTTCCAATCCTGGCATTGGATGTAATCATCGTGAACGGACACAGGATGGCGCCTTCCCCGATTTCGTTGTTGTCCATGACCACACTATTCAAGGCACGGATGGTAAATGGTGCCGCACCGTGAGCGATAAAATTCTGCGCGACGTCCTCTCTAGTTTTGTAATCGGCTACAGCAATGTTGAAATACTTTTCCCCACGCATCGCCAGGAACTCTTCGGTCCGCAGTACGCGCTGGCCGTTGATCGTCGGCGGGGTATCGACGCGGTCTTCGATGAAGACCAGTTCGAAGTCCGCGCGTTGATGCGTCAACATCTCCCGCGCCACCGGCATCACTTCTCGGCCGAATCCGCCCGCGCCGACAATTCCATAAAGCTTCATGCAAAGTCTCCTATTGCATGTCATTGCGAAGGCGCTCAGCGCCTGTGCAATCTCATGTTGGTAGGTTGGTTGAGATTGTCACACCGCAAACTACATAGCTCACAATGACACTTGAAACTAAATTCATACCCTGTCACAGAGCACAACAAACCCTTACATGGAAGTATAACTGTTTTTGAAACTAAAACTATCGTTCTGAGCGGAGCAAAGCGCAGCCGAAGAACATCCTACAGTTCCGCTTCGACTTCATGGCGATTGGGACACCATTCCGCTCAGCGATTGGGACACCATTCCGCTCAGCGCGAATAATTTTTTAAGGAGTTGCAAACAGCTCCATCTATTTTCCCCATTTGGATTTGTTCTATATCGAAATGTATTCCCTCAGGT
>JBJKOR010000366.1:0-1453 GCA_046707185.1 Anaerolineales bacterium
TGATGTTCGTCACCGCTGGCGCGATCATCCCGGTTGTGAGCGGCTTGAGTTGGGACGAATTCGTCGAGCAGCGCATCTTCAAACCTTTGGGAATGAACGATAGCGTCACCAACCCGCGCTTCTTTGGAGCGCGTCAGAACATCGCAATGCCGCACGAAGATGTGCACGGTCAATTGCAAACCGTGACGTATCGCGACGACACCGAGGTTGGCCCGGCGGGTTCGATCTGCGCTTCCGCCTCCGACATTGCGAACTGGTTGCGCTTTCAATTGAACGACGGGAACCTCGACGGCCATCCGCTGATCGACCCGGATACCATCGCCGAGGCTCGTACTCCACACAACACCCTGACCATCACGCCGTGGGAACGCAAGGCATTTCCCTCGCGACATTTTTCCGCTTACGGCTTGGGCTGGTTTCTGGGCGACTATCAAGGCCGCATGATGATTCGACATACCGGCGGCGTGGACGGTATGCTCTCGATCACGGGTTTCATTCCCGAAGAGAATCTCGGCGTGGCAGTGTTCACCAACAAACTTCCCAACGTTGGGTACACGGCTCTATTTCAACACATTGTAGATATGCTATTGGGAGCCTCAAGCCAGAACTGGATTGAAGCATATCAGGAATTCGAGCGCGAGAATCAGGAAAAGCTGATGAGTGCGAAGGAAGCGCAAAAAGCATCGCGCGTTTCAGGGACACATCCATCGCTTTCACTGGAAGCTTATGCAGGAACTTACGATGCGCCGATTGTCGGCAGCGCGACTGTCACAGTAAAAGATAATGGCTTGCACATTCAACTTGCCGCGCATCGAACAATGTCTGGTGAATTGGAACATTGGCATTACGATACGTTTTTATGCAAGTGGGATGATCCCGTGTTGGGCGAAAGTTTGATTCCTTTTATCAACGATAGGGGAGGTCGCGTGACCGAATTCCGTCTCAAGATCCGCGAAGACTGGATCGACCCGGTGGAGCATTTATTCGAGAAGCTCAGCGAAGAATAGTATTACAGCGCAAGGCTGCTCGCTGCGCCGAGGACGGCGGTGTCGCCATGGCGCCATGCAAGAGCGCCACTTGAGCCTGACTTTGCATTGTAATGATAGAGATCGCTGCAAGAAAATTGATTGGATTTGATTATGTCACCCAATGAATCCCGCACCGTGTGGTCATCCGAATCGGGAGACCTGCGCAAGAAACCGGAAAATAAAACAAGCGTCACTTCCCTGCCGCCGAGTCAGCAGACCGCGTATCTGCATCGCGATTCGAAAGGCCGCGGCGGCAAAGGCGTTACGTTGATCAAGAATCTGGTCCTATCCGACGATGATCTATCGGCGTTGGCGAAGAAGATCAAGCAAGTCTGCGGCGTGGGCGGAACTGTGAAGGATGGTGTGATCGAAATCCAGGGCGAGAACCGCGAACGAATCGCGCAGGTATTGATCAGGCTTGGATA
>JBJKOR010000367.1:0-7201 GCA_046707185.1 Anaerolineales bacterium
CTTTCCGTCGCCGCGGCAGGCCCCGATCTTTCCAGAGTTGGAAACGAGGCGGTTGGCTCGAATGGAACCCATCCGATATTTGGAAAATAGACCTCGACCCACGAGTGGGCGTCGGCTTCCGTGACTATAAAATGCTTCGAGTTGAGATTATATGTGCCGGTAGCGAATCCAACCGCCAGACGCGCGGGAATACCTGCCGCCCGCGCCAGCACAACCATGGAAGAAGCAAAGTAGTCGCAATATCCTTTTCGCAAATCAAAAAGAAAATAATCAACGATATCCTGATTCGACGGCGGAGGCGGCACGTCGAGCGTGTAAGTATAAGTGCGTAGATAATTCTCTATGGCGCGTACTCTATCAAATGGAGTCGATTGGGAGGCGGTCAATTCGATAGCCAGTGCCTTAACTCGTTCTGGTACTTCGGGGGGGAGAGTCAAAAAACGCTTCCTGACCCATTCGGGATATTTCTGCCCCGCGGCCTGTAAAGTGCGTTCATCTGCGATTGGGATGAGCGAGAGAGCTGTATAAGGACCGGCATTTGCCGTTTGAATGCCAAAGAGGTCCCCATCGGAGCGCCATGCCGCTTCGCTCTGGATCGTGATGGCAGTTGGCTCGCCCGCATAATAAACCGTCCCGTCCAGATTTTCTACAGGGCGCACATCTTGTTGAATCAGAATGTGATCGGGCGCAGACATGTTCTGTATGGGCGCATTGGCCGAGTATATTCGTTGCGTAGTCGCGCTTGAGCTCCAACCATGACCCGTGTAAATGTCATACGTGAATCCGCGCCAATACAACGGCAGCGGTTGTCCGCCCCCAGAGATGGATGACAGATTGTCAATCGCCACCGTCATCACTACATTTCCCGATAGCTCCGGGCCGGTCCCAATGAGATGCTGGAGCGGCAGCCCGGGGTTACGCACCGTTTGGAACGCGTCCGCAACAGGCGTTCCGCCGGAACGGATACCGAGCGATTCGGCCAAATTGCCGGTTTGATTCTGGGCGGGCTTTCTGAGTTCTGTAATCCAATCTCGAATACGCTGAACCGATAACGATGACAGAAAATACGAGAAGAAGACAAGCACGATTGTCGTTAGAATTGCCGCATTGAAAATCTGGCGTCCTTTTTTAACGGGATATGCAGCACCTGTCTCATTCCAACTTTGTTGGCGTTGTTCCTGCTGAACGGATGCGAGGAGCAGCAACATTGCCGCCAGCATGATGTATAGAACCACAGACATGCGCTGTCCATAGGCAAGAGTCCCCAGGCTTAGAAACAATCCGGGCATTGTTGCCATTAGCACATTCCTGCGTGCTTCGATTACCCAGCCTGTCCACGCGGATATGATCCATGTTAACGCATTCCAGAGAAGCGCGACCACTACCGGATCGAAGGCTGGTTCACCAGAAATCACCGCGATCGCCCAAGTTTGTATTCGCTTCAGGATAATGCCCGCCGAGATAAATAGTTCCTGTACCAAACGAAAGAGCAAGCTTGGATCGATCGTTTCATGCTTATGAAACGACAAGATAACGAACAGCAAACGCATCGATTCTGAAAATATCGCAGCCACTCTTTCGATCAACCCGCCAGGAAAGAGCAAGATATAAAACAGCCCGGCAACAGCGATAATCCACGTCGTTTTGAGTGCCGATTGCCGGAACAACGCCAGTATCCATCCGAGCAGTAATCCAACGAGTAAGCTTCGCCAAAGTAGAGACCAATCAGGCCCTTGGAGTGCGAGCGTTATTCCGGCAATGGCAGATGCGAGAAAAACCACAAGAAGCCCGAAGATAGCCGGCTTTGCAGGTTTGCGGATTTGCACCAGCAGGCCCGGCCAACCCAGGTCTAGTCCATGCTCTGCCACGACGATCTTCCTTGCTCCATATATCGCTGCAATTTACCCGGGTGGGCAGATGTCTTGGAGCCACGCTTGCCAATCGATGAATAAGCCTCTGCCAGCAACGCTCCGGGGATCTGCACATGTGGGATACCAAAATGCGCTAAGGCGGTTGTTACCTTGCTTTGATTCAGACTGCTGCCAAAATCAGCGGGATCCACCAATAGCGCTGTGACGTTCCCATGCGGATGTCGCCGTTGGATGGCGGATATCCAGGAGGGATCAGTGGTTGGTGTAATCACAATCCATGTTGCGCGGGGCATTGGCAGTCTCATTGACAACAGAGCTGCCAGGGAACTTGTGCCAGCCTCTGCCATGGACAAAGCACGCAGCAATTGCCAACGATGAAAGGCATCCGAACGCGGCTCCAGCCAGACCAGGTTCGGTCCAGTCAGCGCTAATCCCACGCGGCGATGCTCTCCTAGTCCGCGGCTGATGAGAGACGCTGCCAGCACAATGGAAAGCTCAAGCGTAGAATCCTGACCGGCTCCGGCCTGAACGGCTTCTTCCAGATCCACAAAAATCTGCCAATCATCAGAGGTTGCCGCTTCCAATTGCCGCACGATCAAACCCCCGCTATGAGCCGAAGCGGGCCAATGAATCCGTCTGAGGCTGTCGCCCGGCACATAGTCACGGATACCCGCATCACTGATTTCCCGTTCGGTGGCATGGCGCTGCCGCTGGCGATCCCCGGCCCAACCGCCGTGTGCGATGACAAGGTTTTGCAGAGACAATTGCGGCGGCGTAATTAGAATCGCGTTCGATTGTTGATCGTGGAGAGACAGCGTATAGATTCCAAACGGATCGCTCGTGCGAAGATGTGTTGGCCCAAGTGTATAAAGTCCGCGTTTTTTAAAAGAGTGAATGGGATGACGTCGGCGGGAACTCTGCGCTCCCACATCAGAAACCAGACGAATCGGATCAATCGAACGATCCGATTCGTCTACGATTTCAATCCAAACAGCAGGAAACCTGCTGTTATTCTTTATTTCAAGCAGTTCGGGTACGGAATCCCCCACGGCTGCCCAAGCAAAGTGTATCTTGCGATCGAGGCTTATACCGCGTTTCAATGAAAGCACCCATAATGCAGCAAGAAGCCATGCGCCACCCGTAGCAATGAAGAATAGGAGCCAGCCGCGATAACCACTAATCACATATAGCGCGGCAAAGATTAGGACTAAAACAGGCAAAAGCCGCGCGTTGAGCTTAATCCCGGTCTTGGAATCAGCTTCGCGGGAATGCCTGTCGTCCACTTCCTATATCAGAAGTTCTTCTGCATAGTGGCAAGCGACAAAATGCCCGGGGCGGATTTCACGTAAGGGCGGCTCTTTTTCAGAACAGTCGGTGCGTGCAATCGGACAGCGTGGATGGAAGTGACAGCCTGAAGGCGGATCGATGGCGTTGGGAATCTCCCCGGCAGGCATCGGCTCTGTACGACGATTCCGCGGATCGGGCACCGGCACAGCTTCCAGAAGGGCGCGCGTGTACGGATGTGCGGAGTGGTCATAGACATCCGCCAGCTGGCCGACTTCACACAGTTTGCCCAAATACATGATGGCAATCCGGTTGCAGACATATTTGGCAGTTGCCAAATCATGTGTGATGAAAAGATAAGTAAGGTCGAACTCTTCCTTCAACTTCATCATAAGGTCGAGCAGAAGCGCCCGCACCGAAACATCCGCCATTGCAATCGGTTCGTCCGCGACGATCAGTTCGGGATGTGTCACCAGTGCGCGGGCCAAAACAACGCGCTGACGTTGGCCGCCTGAAATTTGATGCGGGAACAGATTGTAAAAAGCCTCTGGCGGGTTCATGCCAACCGCGCTCAGAATTTCAAGCACCCGCTTCCGCTGCTCCATCGGCGATAAATCAGGCAAATGAATTTGCGCCGGGTGTTCAATTGCCTGACCAAGCGTCATTCGCGGATTCAGAGAAGCAAGTGGGTCTTGAAAAACAATTTGCATCCGCGACCGCATGCGGCGCATCTCCTCGTTCGACAGACTCTGGAGATCGATGCCATCGAAGATCACGTGCCCCGAAGTTGGATCGAGCAAACGCAACACCAGCCGTCCCACAGTGGATTTTCCAGAGCCGCTCTCGCCCGCCAATCCAAATACTTCGCCTTTGTGAATAGAAAAGCTGACGCCATCCACAGCTTTTACAGCCGGGATATTTCCGCGATTAATCAGGCTGGCAAGCAATCCGCCTTGGATCGGGAAGTGCTTTTGTACTTGTTCAACCCGCACCAATTCCTTATTTTGCAATGGATTCGATTTAGCCATTGCGGGCCTCCTGCTTTACAGCAGCCTCATGATACAACCAACAGGATGCAAGATGGTCGCCTTCAAGAGCATCGAGCTTCGGTTCTTCGACCGAGCAAATATCCATTGCAAAAGGGCAGCGCGGATGAAATCGGCAGCCTTTGGGAGGGCGCAAAAGGTTCGGAGGTGCACCGCTCATCTTATAAAGTTCACCGCCATCCAGTTTGATGTTTGGAACAGACCGCAGCAATCCCTGTGTATAGGGGTGCTTCGGTTCGGCAAAGACATCATGCACGTCGCCGACCTCCATCATCCGGGCTGCATACATGACTGCAACCCGATCTGCAACTTCAGCGACCACGCCGATGTTATGCGTAATGAGCAGAATGGTTAATCCAAATTCCTTTTGCAGTTCCTTGAGCAAATCAAGGAATTTTGCCTCGACAATTACATCCAATGAAGTGGTAGGCTCATCGGCAATGACAAGTTTTGCGCGCAGTGCCAATGCCAATGAAATCATCACGCGTTGGCGCATCCCGCCCGACATTTGGTGGGGATACTCGTTCAAGCGCTCGCGCCGGATTCCCAGCCGTTCGACCAGTTCTGCCGCCCTGGCGCGCGCAGCAGCATCCGAAGTCTCCGGCTCATGGGCCTGAACGGTCTCCGTCACGTGGTCGACAATGCGTTGAACCGGATTGAGGGAGGTCATGGGATCCTGGAACACCATGCCGATTTCGGCGCCACGCACGTCCGGCATCTCCCGCTCCGAGAGCTTCATCAGGTCGCGCCCATCGAACCAAAGTTCGCCTTTGGTGATGCGAGCCGGGCCAGTATGCAAGCGCATCAGCGCCTTGCCGAAAGTCGATTTTCCACAGCCGGATTCTCCCACCAGACCGAGAATCTCGCCGCGCCGTATATCCAGCGACACATTATCGGCTGCTTTTACCCCGCCAGCACGCGTTATATATTCGACTGTCAGGTTTTTTACGGAATACAGGATATCGTCAGGCATCAACGTTCCCTCAACTTGGGATTGAATATTTCGGTCAAGCTTTCACCCATCATGGAAAAAGCCAGGACGACCAGCATGATTGCCAGGCCGGGGAATGTGATCAGCCACCAAGCCGTTTGAATGAAACGTTGGCCGCGCGCCAGGTCAATGCCCCAGTCAGCGATGGTTGGCGGCAGTCCCAGGCCCAGAAAGGAAAGCCCTGCACCTGTCAGAATGGCATCCGCCACGTTTACCGAAAAGATGATCGCCACCGAAGGAATGACATTGGGGAAGATGTAATAGCGCAATATTTCGAGGCTGCGCGCCCCAATACTTTTGGCGGCCTCGACGTAGACTTCCTCCTTTACCGAAAGGGTCTGGCCGCGCACGATACGGTAATAGGTCGGAATATAAAGCACGGCAATAGCAACGATGACATTCAGGACGCTGGGGCCTAACACTGCCGTGATGGCAATCGCCAGGATCAATCCGGGAAAGGCGTACATGCTGTCCATCAGCAAGCTCAGCAAACGGTCAGGAATTCCCCCGGTAAAACCGGCGAAGAGTCCCAGGGGTACGCCCAGTACCAGGGCTACGAGGGAGGCGCTGAACCCAATGAGCAGGGCAATCTGGGTGCCCCACAACAAACGGCTCCAGACATCCTGGCCGATGTCGTTGGTACCCAGCAAAAAACCGCCCGCGTTGGCAGTCTGACCGGTAATGCTATTGCCTTCACGCAAGGTCGGAAATTGGGCAGTGATGCCTTTAAACTCGGTCGACTGGATTACGGCTGCCTGGTCTTTTCCATCCACCACCGCCTGGAGCGCTTCTTGCAGGGTATCGTAGCGATCAATCTGAGGCCGCAGGCGCATACCGGCAGGTTGGTTCTTGATTTGATTATCGATTTTCTGTGCTTCTTCATTCAAGGCACTGGCTGTCGGCACCCCCGCCACGACGGCAACTGTTGGGCGGGGCTGGCCCGGTCCAACAGCCAGATCCCGCAATTGCTGGACGGAAGAGTTTTTCGGCACCACCAGAACGGGGACGGGCGGAGTCTCACCAGGCGCCAGGAACCTTGTGCCAACCAGCGCATCTGGCGAGTATGGGGCGAACCAGCCCGGCACCAGGGCAATTACAATAAAGGTGAGTACCATCAAGGATGAAATAACGACGAACCACCAGTCGGCGCCATACCAGCGGCGGGCATTCAGAATGCGCCGGGCGAAGCCAACTCGTTGAAGATCAGCTTCCCAAGCCTCGAGTTCGACAGGGGGCTCAGGGGGACGTTCGTTGGTAACGGTCATGAGTTAATACCTTACTCTGGGATCGACAAGGGAATAAATAATATCAACCGCGAGACTGATCATGGCAACCAGAATTGCGAAGACAGTGATAACGCTTTGGACAGCGGTATAGTCCCGGGCGGAGATGCGCTCAACCAAATAGCTGCCCATGCCTGGCCAGGAAAATACCGTTTCGGTAAGGACTGCCCCAGCCAGCAGGATGGCCACCTGCAACCCGATCAGGGTGATGACCGGTATCATGGCATTCTTCAGGGCATGCCCATAAACCAGAACTCGTTCGCGAATGCCGCGTGCGCGTGCCGCGGAAATATAGTCGGCTTGCAGGGTCTCGATCACATTGATGCGTGTGAGGCGGACGAATACGCCAGAGAGAATAAGTCCCAGGGTGAGTGTGGGCAGGACAAGGTGCTTGAGCACCGAGATCAAGGCCGGCCAGTTGCCGCTGATAAGCGCATCGATCGAATAAATATTGGTACGATGTATCAGGGTCGTTCCGATTACGGGATCGATTCGACCGGAGATTGGCAAAATATTGAAGCGAACGCCAAACAGGAGTTGCAGCATCAAGCCCAGCCAGAAGATGGGCAGGGAGTAGATTACCACCGAATAAATGCGCAACGAATAGTCCGAGACGTGCTTGCGGCGCGAAGCCGCCAATGCCCCGCCGAAGATACCAATCCCTAAAGCCAAGGCCGCAGATGGTATGACCAGTTCCAGTGTGGCCGGGAAGCGCTCGCTCATCTC
>JBJKOR010000368.1:0-1811 GCA_046707185.1 Anaerolineales bacterium
AAATAGAATCCGCCTCGAGCGCAGAATGACCCGAGCAGAAAAATGTGAAAAAAATCGAACAGGTCGGCAAGTCCGATCTGTCAGACTTATCAGACATAAAGACTTATAAGACCAAAAACAAAGGAGACTAACTTATGCCAACTCAATCTTCATCCCCTCATCTGCCTTTCGGCGAAAACAAAAACGCCGATTGGTATGGCAAGGACATCATATCCGTCAAGCAGTTCAAGCGCGAAGAGTTGGAATACGACTTCGGCGTGGCGCACGAAATGCGCGGCATGGTCGAGCGTATCGGCACATTCGACCTGCTCAAAGGGAAAATCCTTGCCAATCTTTTTTATGAACCGTCCACGCGCACATCGTCATCGTTCACTGCCGCCATGGAACGACTCGGCGGTTCGGTCATCCCGATCAACGAAGTGAAATATTCGTCGGTGACCAAAGGCGAGAGCCTGCCCGACACCGTCCGCACGCTGGAAAGTTACGCGGACGTGATCGTGCTTCGTCATCCCGAAACCGGCTCGGCGGCGATCGCGGCCAAGGCGGCGCGCAAACCTGTCATCAACGCCGGCGACGGCACGGGCGAGCATCCCACGCAGGCTTTGCTCGATCTGTTCACGATCTTTGAAGTACTCGGTATCGGCGTGGTAGATGGTTTGACCGTTACGATGCTCGGCGATTTGAAATATGGTCGCACCGTTCACTCGTTGGCGCGCTTACTGTCGTTGTATAAAGTGAAGATCAATTATGTTTCACCAGAAATTTTGCGGATGCCGAAAGAAGTCATGGACGAAGTGGCCGAGAAGAAAATCCAACAGGCCGAATTCTCATCGCTCGAAAAAGTTTTGCCCGAAACGGATGTGTTGTATGTGACGCGCGTGCAAAAGGAACGCTTCGAAGATCCCGCCGATTACGAAAAGGTCAAAGGCGCGTATGTGATCGATCCTGCCATCATGAAAGCTGCCAAACAGGATATGATTGTGATGCATCCGCTGCCGCGCGTCGGCGAGATCAGCCCTGACTTCGACGATGATCCGCGCGCCGCGTATTTCCGCCAGATGGAATATGGGTTGTATGTGAGAATGGCTTTGTTGGCGATGGTACTCGGCAAGGCGTAAGTAAATGGGACGCGGATGATGCGGGTTTAACGGATTGACGCGGATAAAAATTAAAAAAAGAATCCGCAAATATCCGCATCATCCATTCAATCCGCGTTCTATCTTTAGCAAGGAGCAAACATGCTTCACGAAGAAATCACATCTGTCATCATCGCTTCATACTACAATGTTTACAATAAACTTGGCTATGGCTTTCTCGAAAAAGTCTACGAAAACGCGGTGATCCTTGAACTACAGAAGCAGGGCCTTAACGTGAAGCAGCAATTTCCTGTAAAGGTCTATTATGATGGGCAAATCGTTGGCGAATATTTTGCTGACCTGCTGGTTAATGACCTTGTAATCATTGAGCTAAAAGCCGCCGAACAAATCATCAAGGCTCATGAAGCACAACTTGTCAATTACCTCAAAGCAACCAATCTCGAAGTCGGTTTGATTTTGAACTTTGGGCCAAAGGCTGAATTCAAACGTAAAATATTTTCGAACTCGCATAAGCTTGGTCTGAAAGGAAAAGAACACGGATGACGCAAGTTCAATGGATTCACACGGATAAGAATTAAATAAAAAGAATCCGCGAAGATTCGCTTTATCCGCTCAATCCGCGTTCTATTTGTAGACTATGGAAACTTTCTTCTCATTTCTTGAAAAGCGCATCGACGACTGTTCTTCGCTGTTATGCGTTGGACTCGACCCGCA
>JBJKOR010000369.1:0-7579 GCA_046707185.1 Anaerolineales bacterium
ATCCGGATGGGAACCACAAGGCAACAAAGCCCAATACAGCCAGGCCCAAGGGGATCAGCATCGTCAGTACAGAAAGGAACCCAATATTGATTTGCATAGATTTACCCTTCCAGACCGGAGTTTCCTGAAATATCATCCAGGTCAATACTGCCGGTTGTGTGGCGAACCTGAGGCATGATGATGATGAGCAGTACAATCGTGATCAGGGTATACGCATACAGGCTGAGCACGAAAAAGGTGGCCGGGACCGGAATGGAAACGATCTTGATAACAGCCAAGTACAGCCCTTGATCCATGGTCAATACCCCGATAGTCTGGGAAATAATGTCGCTCTTGGCAGTGGTATTGTAAAGTCCAACAAGGTGAAGAGTGATAGATACGAATAGCCCAAAACGATCTGGAAGTTCAAATATTTGAGGGTCAGAGGGGATTCCAATAAAAGCAATCAAAGCCGCTACAGCCAACAGCGCAACAAATAGTACGTTAGAAAATGAGCGGGATTTTCCTCTTTGAAGAAGCCAAATGCGTTCTGCAACAGCTTTTTGCTTCGGAGTGGGAATAATGAAACTCTTAACTCCTCGAAAAAAGGAAAATCTTCCTAGCACTTTAGTTTCTTTTGGGGTTTCGGGAGCAAAAACCGTTGCGCGGGTCAGAATTGGCTCAATGAGGATTCCAAGTGCCAGAGGCAGAAGAAATATCAAGAAAATGAGAAAAGGTGTAAAGGCTGGACCTTGCGAGACATCCGCCTCTGGCGCTTGCATTCTGATAACCGCTGTTACACCGGTTGTGAAGGCTAAGAGAATAGATTGCCAACGATAGGCAGCAATTACACCTTTGATCTCCCGGTGTACGGTCGTCCGATACGTTGTGTAAAGCAACGCCAGTTCGATCAAGATGAGAAGTAAATCAAAAAGATTGATAGGATTGAGAGAGGTCATCCTGCACTCCTTGTCAGCATGATCAACACCAGTCCGATTAGAGCGAAAACGATGGTAAAACCAGCGAGGCCAGCAACTTTTCCCAGGCGCAATTTTGGACGGTTAGTTTCCCACCACCCTAGGATTAGAACTAGGAAGGCAATCCGCAACAAAAGAAGCAGGATATCCCAGAGATTCCCAATACGATACGGAACGATGAATAAGCTGGAAAACAATGCCAGGAGGAATGTAAATTTGGCGCCTTCTGCTGATTCAACTAGAGCCAAATCGCGTCCCGCAAATTCAAGCAGAACCGCCTTGCTGGACATGGTCAGTTCCAAATGCGTACTGGGGTTATCTATCGGAATACGCTCGGTTTCAAAGAGAAGTACTGCTGCTAATGCAGGGATCAGAAACAATAATCCGAGATTGTCAATTTGCCCCGCGGCATTTGTGGTTAATAAACGCATATGGCGATTCAAAATTTGAGCCACATCAAGTGTGCTCCAACGCAAAGCCAAGGCAATGAGAACAGCAAAGAAGCCGATTTCAGTAAGAAATTGGAAGAACATTTCTCGGCTGCCTCCCAAGCCGCCGAAGGGCGCACCCGCATCCCATCCCGCCAGACTCAAGGTAAAACGCGTCAGCCCCAGAAGATAGATAATTACCAGTAAATCCACTGCCAGCAACGGCGGCGCGATAATGGGAAACATGAATGCCAACAAGGCATAGGCAACAAACACTACCCAAGGTGTCATGCTGAACACCCAAGAGGAAGTTTGCGGGCGTACGGCAGGCAGGCGCATCAGTTTATAGAGGTCAAGATATGGTTGGAAGATATAGACCCAACTGCGCTGCCGCCCCTGCAAGAACGCCTCCCACCACTTCAACCCACCAGAAAATGCTGGCGAAAGTAACAAGAGAAACAGTCCTTGGGCGATTTGTGTGGCCAATTCCGTTTTCATTTTGTCATTCCTTTGATAATCTGGGCACCCCAGAGGAACATAATCAAAGCGATTGTATTGACAATGAAGATGTAGAGCAAGTAACGGCGTATATCCTTGTTCTGGATTTTCCTCCCGAACCACTCCGAGAATCCGAGCAGCCAGGCGAGTATTTGGTTATATACAGCCCTGAAGTATTCGACTACAACTTGTGGATTCCGCTGGCTTTCCGAAAGCGTCAGATGGGCAGGAAGATAGTCAGGCACATCATAGAAAATGCGATACAGAAATGGGAACCCAAACGAACGGCGTAATAAGGAGGAGGCTCCTCCACTGGTAAATTGCGCGACTGAAGGTTCAGCGAGCGGCCTTCCACCGACCCAAGCACTTTTCGGACGCACTACAGAACGATGCAGACTCATCAATAGGGGGATCATCAACAATGTCACGGCCACGCCCAAGAGCGTCCAAATAGGCAAGGCAACATTCGAAAGGCTTGCCCCCGGCAAAGCAAAAACGAAATTCCCACTATCCGACATCCCGAACGAGCCTAGTGAAACTCCTAATGGCTCTAAAGCGCTAGCCAGAACGGGAATGATAAAACTGGGCAAGACCCCAAGTGCCAGGCACAATATTGCCATCAGGGCCATAACGCTTTTCATTGTTAAAGGAACATCCTTCGACTCCCACTGGCTGCGCTCAGACTCGGGCGTGCGCGGCAACCCCAGCAGAGCCACACCGGCTATTTTGTAGAAGCAAAAAACTGTCAAAGCAAAGGATGCGACCAACACCAGCAAGCTGAGAAGCACCAGCAAAGTCTGGAATGTCGATGCGCCACTCACTACTTCTCCAAAGAACGCCTGCAGAGTCAGCCATTCGCTGATAAATCCATTGAGAGGCGGGAACCCCGCAATGGCGAACGAGCCAACCAGAAACATAGCCGAGGTAAACTGGTACCGTTTGATCAGACCACCCAGACGATCCAATTCCACAGTTTGGTGAGTCAAATTATCAATAGAACCGGTCGCCATATAGAGCAGCCCTTTGAAGACAGCATGATTGAGCAGATGATACAGGCTGGCAACCAATGCTAAGGTCGCGATGGCAGGATAACTTTCCCACGAGATCATGGCTAGCCCAATGCCCACGCAAATGATACCGATGTTTTCAATGCTGTGATAAGCCAGTGCCTCCTTTAGATCATGACTGGAGATCGCGTACCACACGTTGACCAGCGCAGTAGCAACTGCTGCCAAAAGAACAATTACTCCCCATGTCGGTTGCGGTTGAAGGAACTGGAAGAAAAAACGATACATAAGATAAATAGCCACCTTAATAGCAATACCCAGCGAGAGAGCGTGAGTGGTTGTCGGTGAGGATGGATGAACAAGCGATACCCACACGTGAGCTGGCGTGAAACCCGCGCGAATACCTAAACCAATCAGGGACAGCACAAATACAGTAGTGGCTATTCCTTGCGAAAGACTCGAAACATGCCCAATCAGATCATTAAATCCTGTCCCTTTGGCATTTATTGCAAGGATCAGCAAGGCAATGAGCAAGAAAGCTGTACTTGTATGGCTGGTGGCCATATATACCATAGGGGCAATACGCGCCTTTTTTTGTTTATCCAAACTAACCGGATGTTTTTTTTCTTCGTCTTGATACAAGGTGTGCTTGTAGAGAGTCAGGTAACCAAAAGCCAGCGTCATGATTTCCAGTGTAAGCAGCAGGGAGAAGACGTCATGGGCAATCGTAACCATTAGGGTAGCCCATACGAACAGGTTGAAAGCTGATGCAATATGGGGTGCGTATTTTCGATAATGTTCGGCTTTGAGCGCACCAAAAGAATAGATAGCTACCAATGCTGAGAAGCCTGCAATCAGAAGTACAAAAAATGCAGAAATATGATCTAAGCCAATCTCGATTTGGAGAGAGGGCAGTTCTAAGTTGGGGTAATTGATTCCCCACAAATCCAACGAGAAAGTATGTACCAAGGGCAAGGCTTTCCACCAAATAACGCTGGCAATCGTACTACATAAACTACCTACTAATGCTATTCCCAGAGAAAGATTGGAAGATAAATTGCCAGACTTAGGAGAGCGCCAAACTAACGGTAAAATAATTGGCAGCAAGAAACCCAACCCAAACAGGACACTAATCGTTAGGAAGAATGCGAAGATCATTTTGCCTCCTCGGGTGGTAAGTTTTTCCTCTTTTGTGCAAAGTCTCTTTCAACCCCATTGCAAATCTCCTCGAGTGCACTAGGATGCTGACCAACAACATAATGAAACCATTGCCTTTCCAAGGGAACACAAAATGAATATTGCTGCGCTTCCAACTTGATGGCATCGAAGATATATTCCAATTGAATCATCTGTTCAGCAAATTCTACATCAAACAAATTATCTCCTGTTTCAACCTTACCTTGCAAAATTCGTTGAACTCCATTCTTAATTTCCAGAAAAGTCATTCCTTGTGGGTACTGACTATCTAACAACCATAAGATTAAGCGTCCCAGCTGATACAGTCGAGGTTGTGCTCCCTTAATCTCTCTACCGGTTGGAATATTTGCTTCCCATAAAAAGGCAAAGGGCTGGCCTCCAATCTGCGGCGTTTTGATGAAATTGCTTAACACAATATTTATGGTTTCCCTGTCTACCAGGCTATACGATTGAATATAGAGGTAATTAATGAGTTCCTGGCAGAGCCATTGAGTTAGGTATGGACGCCTGGCTGTTTGATCCAACAGCGTTACCATCGCGTCGCCTTGCCAATTTACCCCGGCTTTGTCACTCAATCCTCGAATCATGGCCTCTGCAGCATCCCAGGTCATTTCTTTCAATTCCATGACGGAGGCCTGGCTGTAAAAAGGCGAACCGTAGCGACCCGACTCCTCTCTTAATGTCCAAGTGCTGGAGATGATCCAGTTAACGCGTTGTTCTGCCTGCATGACATACCGCAGGTTCGCAGCCAACCCCGGAAGGTTGCGTTGTTCATCCCATTCGTCTATCATAACCATGAGACGAATTTCTGGGCGTAGCTCAAATAAACGATCAATATAATTTTGAAACGCAACATGAGGCAATTGATCGTCGAAGTCTTTCTTCATTTGTTCTTCATTAAAAAGATAACCATTACCCACGGATTTGCAAATATCCTGGAAAACTTTATGAAACCAACGGCCAATGTAGTTAATATCAGGTATCTCCTGCAAGCTGGTGATTACAGGGCGAACTTGCTGTAACGAAATTTCCTCCTCTCTCGAAAACTCTAATTTTCGAGTTTCTCCCTCTGTGGTGAGCAAGTGACGGAGCTGGTATAAGATGGATGATTTTCCAATGCGGCGCGGCCCGCGTAGGAGAATGGGTTGGGTGATCCCGCCAAGCAACAGATTAAGGATCCGCTTTAGTTCTTCACTCCTCCCAAAGAAGCGATCTCCAGAGACTGCCACACCTGCTTGGAAGGGATTACCGCCTCGCGGACGAATTTGCATGCCCTTTGACAGAAGGACATCAATCTGACGTTCTTCCTCAAACTCCGCGCCCGCCCCCTGCGCGTCACGATAACGGCATAAAAAGCGCAGCACGAGGGAGGAATCTTTTGGAAGAATTTCCCATTCTAAACGATGTGATTGTTGAGGCTCAAGTTGGAATAGAGGCGTCGAGGAAGAACCGCTTGTGAACTCAAATCTCTGCGACGGATTAAGCACGACCGCAACATCCAATGCCGTTGCTCCTCCGACATTTTCAACCTCTACAAATAATCGCTCTTGTTTCTCGAGGACAACCGCCGGATTAAGCACTCGCAACCGGAGCATTGGTCCCAACTTGAAAGCTGTGCGGAAGCGTGCGATGCGCTGGATATCTTGATTGCAAACCCATTGCACAAGCTTCGCCTCGTGAGCAGGGGCGTATGCCTCCTCATGCAGAGAAGCAAACCGATCCAACAATCTGGCAAAATGCTCCTCCCGTATCTGTCCGCTTTTCAATTCCTCCTGTAATCCTTGCCACTTCGCATGCAACTTCTGATAATTCTCCAGCAGATGCCCGAAGGGGATAGAAAGGAGAGGTACGGTCTCGCGCGAATCCGCTATGAGACGTAAATGTTCAGCCACCTCAAAATGCGTCAGGGGTAATTCAGAAGATGGACTGGAAGAAAAGGATGACTGGCCGAGCAATTTCCTGACGATATCCTGAATGTGTTGTGTGTAATCACGTTCTACATTCAAGTCGGTACGATTTTCAGTAATTTCGCGAAAATTTCTGCAAGCCGATTGGATAATACCCAGACTAAGAGGAATATCCTGACTCTTGAAACACTCATACCATTCCCGCAACGCGCGATAATATGTTTTCAGCGGTTCGCCCGCTCGATTTTCCTGATTCGACCAGCACTCTGCCAGATGAAGATAGGTATGTTCAAGCATTTGAGGATAACGCGCGCGCCACTGTTTATGCCAGGGATTGCTCAAGCTAAGCGCAATCGCAGCGCGCAGCGCCAGATTGGTTATATCTTCAGATGAGATCGGAAGCTTCCAAACATCAGGATATTTGAGCAAGTCACTCGAAAGCAGGCAAAATGTCCTTGCGAGTTCCGCTTCGTGCCCCCCTTTATAGAGTACAGGGCCTAGATCAATCAGCTTTTCCGATGTCCATTCGAATGCGGGGGCCAAAGAAGAAAATGAGAGAGGCGGAGTTTGGTGTTTCTGTAAGACCTCCGCAGGTATTCTTTTATTAACCAAGTCCCCTAATGAATATTGAACAACTTGCTCGCGATTTACTGCCTGGCTAATACAGGGTACGAGGCTAATGTGAAGTGCAGCACCGGTTCGAAGGAAATGTTCGAAATCATGATGCGGCAGGACAGCAACCAAGTTTTCTACATCCCGCTCTGCCAGCCAAGCTTCACTTCCCAAGCTATAGGCGGTTTCTTTAAACTTGCCATCCCCGCTTGTTTGCCACTCATTCCAACAGATTTGGGCCAGCTTGAGGCGCGTCTGTTGTAATGCCGATGTAATTTCAATCTGTTGGAGAATGGTACGCAGTTCTATAAACCGCCGATTCTTCAGGCCAAGGGCGGAGTTAAAAAGCCCAATCTCCTCCAAACCGACAATCCATGTTTTTGCGTCATACACCTCCTGTCCTAATTCATCGATGTCTTTTGTATACATCCATTGTACGCTGTCTGGAAGGTCATTTGGGAAATCCTTCGATTCTGAGCGGATCAAACCTGCAACCATATTTTCAGCACGACGTGGCAGGGCTTTTAGTAAGGCAAGTTCAACCACTTTAGCCTCACAGCGATGAATCTGTGTACTAGAACCAGAGCATTTCCTCCGCAACCATTGCGCTAGGTGATACGCATTTTCCAGATAGATGTCGCGCATCCCCTTATAAGCAGTCGTTTGTTCTATAGGATAGAAATTAACGCCATGAGTTGGAATATAAGGGAAAGCCACATCCAAGGCGGAAAATCCAATGATAGGTTTATCGGACTTGGCATAGTCGCTGGGATTCAGATCTTCCAAGCGTTTTGCAACCCAAGTTTTTTCAGGTAGTTCAGGTATCTCATCCCTGTTGTAGACAAGCAAGAATGCATTCTCTTCCCGACCAGGAAACATGAGCACCAAGTCTTCCAGGGGAACTCGCCTGAGAAGTTGTTCTGCTTGCTGTAATTTATTGAAAGGGAGGGAAACCATGACTCACCTATGAGGAG
>JBJKOR010000370.1:0-1672 GCA_046707185.1 Anaerolineales bacterium
CAGAGGAATGCAACGAAGTCGGCATCGATTATTTCTCCTCGCCGTATGATTTTGCAGCGATCGATTTCCTCGATCAATATGTCGAAATCTACAAAGCCGGTTCCGGCGAGATCGATTGGATCGAAGCTTTGGAGCGCATGGCCAGCAAAGGCAAGCCATTCTTCGTTGCCACGGGAGCATCGACAATTGGCGACGTACAGCGTGCGGTTCATGCCATTTTGAAGATCAATAAACAATTAGTGCTGATGCAATGCAACACCAATTACACCGCCAGCCCAAAGAATTACGATCATTTGCATATCAATGTGTTGAAGACATACGCCGCGATGTTTCCGGATGTAATTCTCGGATTATCCGATCATACCCATGCGCTTGCGCCGGTTATCGCGGCGGTGACGCTGGGTGCGCGCGTCATCGAGCGTCACTTCACCGATAGCAATGACCGCGAAGGTCCCGATCATAAATTCGCGATGAACCCGGAGAACTGGGCAAAGATGGTTGAGGAGACTCGCATCTTGGAGCGTTCGCTTGGAAGCCCCGATAAATTCATCGCAGAAAACGAAAAGGATACAGCGGTTGTCCAACGTCGTTGCCTGCGCGCTGCACGCGATATCAAAGCTGGTGAAGTCTTTACGCGCGAGATGATTGACGTGCTTCGTCCCGCCACGCCGGGTGCGATCAAGCCATATGAAATTCCGAATGTGATCGGCACGAAAGCCCTGCACGATTTCAAGCTCGGTCAGGAATTGAGATGGACGGATTTGGGTGCATGAGGCATGTCCGTTTCTAAACAAGTGGAGGCAGCACGTGTTGGTAAAGAACCTGCATTGATTTGTCAGGTTCCTTCGGGTTGGGTAGTACTGTGTAATTTGCAGTTTTTGCGCGGCTATTGCATTCTTATGTCCGATCCTGTTGTATCTGCGTTAAATGACCTGACAAAACAACAACGGTCAATATATTTAGATGACATGTCAACGGTGGGCGATGCTTTGATGGAAGTGACAGGAGCATATCGTATTAATTATGCTATCATGGGCAACTCCGATCGGGTATTACATTCACACATTGTTCCTCGTTACATGTGTGAACCTGAAAATCTGCGTGTAGGATTGCCGTGGTCTTATCCACATGAGATTATGGATACAATGTTGTTCGATTATGCTCGTGATAAGGATTTGATGCATCGGATCTGCAGTGCAATTGAGAAAAGGCTTTGAATTTATTTGTTGAAATGAAAATCATTTATTTTTCCCAATCCTACTCACCTCATGATTACCGGTTTCTATCAGCATTAGCGGAAACCGAGCATGAAGTCTTTTATTTAAAGCTGGAACAAAATCCGCGGCAGATCGAAGATCGTCCCGTGCCAACCAAAATTCAGCAAGTGTTATGGAAAGGCGGAGGAGGTGCATTCCATTGGCGTGACGTGCCGGGTTTAGTATTGGATTTGAAACATCTTATCAAAGAAATCAAACCGGATTTGATTCATGCCGGTCCGGTTCAAACCTGTGCGTTCATCGCAGCGCTTTCCGGCTTTCATCCCATCCTGACGATGTCGTGGGGCTTCGACTTGATGCAAGATGTGGAACGCAATAACTGGATGAAGCGAATCACACGATATGTGTTACATCGAAGTGATTACTTTACAAGCGACGCGCAAGTGACGCGCGAT
>JBJKOR010000371.1:0-6135 GCA_046707185.1 Anaerolineales bacterium
ACCCGGCTGTGTTCAATCGTATGGCAGAAGAGATGTTTTCCCTCGCCAACCAGGGCGTGGAGGTCATTCGCTTGGACGCCGTGGCTTTCATCTGGAAACAGATGGGAACCAGTTGTGAGAATCTACCGCAAGCCCACTCTTTGATTCGCGCCTTCAACGCCGCCGCGCGCATTTCCGCCCCGGCCTTATTGTTCAAGTCCGAGGCGATTGTTCATCCCGATGAAGTGATCAAATACATCGACCCCGCCGAATGCCAGCTTTCCTATAATCCGCTTGTGATGGCGCTTTTGTGGAACTCACTGGCCACGCGTAAGGTTCAACTGCTTTCGCAGGCACTCACCACGCGCTTCAAACTCAATCCGCACACTACCGGGGTAAACTAAGTTCGCTGTCACGACGATATCGGCTGGACCTTTTCCGTTGAAGACGCTGCAAAGCTTGGCGTTAACGGCGGCGATCACCGCCGCTTCCTGAATGAGTTTTATCGCGGCCGCTTTCCCGGAAGTTTTGCGCGCGGACTGCCATTTCAGGAGAATCCCAAAACCAGCGACTGCCGCATTTCAGGAAGCTGCGCATCCCTGGCTGGACTGGAAAAGGCTCTCAATGAAGAAGGCCCGAACGAAGTTGAGTTGGCGATCCGGCGCATCCTGCTTTTGCACGGCATCATCCTGACCCTCGGCGGAATCCCGCTAATCTACCTGGGCGACGAAATCGGCACGCTGAACGATTACACCTACCGGGATGATCCTCACAAAACTCACGACAGCCGATGGGTGCATCGCCCGCGGGCAGATTGGGAAAAACACGAAAAACGAAATGATCCCAATTCCATCGAAGGCAGAGTCTACCAGGGCTTGCAAAAATTGATTGCGCTGCGCAAGGAGAATGAAGTCTTCGCTGGAAGCGAATTGGAAGTTATCCCGGCTGAGAATGAACATGTCCTGGCCTTTGTGCGAACTCATGCGGACAAACGCGCGGTGGTCTTCGCCAACTTTTCAGAAAGTCCGCAGATTGTTCCAGTGCGAATCTTCGAGCAGTATTTTGTCCAGGCGAAGAAACGATTACACGGAATTAGCCCTGTTTCCGCTGGCGAGGATGTAACCATCGAACCGTTGGATTTTCTCGTCTTTGGATAAATCAACCTTTGTATGTGACGCAGCGATATCCGCTTGAAGACAAGAATTAGCCGCGAGATTTTACGTGACGTTTACAGCTCTCTCATGCCGCGATAATCTGCCGGTGGTAAGATACAACCCAGACTTGATAAATCAAACTTGGAGAAGCCATGTTTCGACGCAGACCTGCCATGCGAAATGATGTATTGAGCGCTTCGCAAATCGAAGTGTTGGGGAAAGCCAACCAATTGGCTGCCAACAATAACCCTACTGATGCCGCGCCGCTGTTTGCAGAATTAGCACGCCAACTCGACGTTCCGCATCCGCGACGCGCCGCGAATCTTCATGCGCGTGCGGCTCACACCTACGCCGAGGCGGGCAACGAACAACTTGCCCTTGCCCAATCCCGCGCCGCACTGACTATGTTTATTCAATACCGCATGGTCAATCGTACGCCGGTATTCTTTGCCAACATCACCCGCAAATTCAATAATAAGGGAATGAAGAATTCAGCGAGCGCCTTGCAGAATGAGTTTGGGACGAGAGTGGGGCCGCTGCCGCCTCAACCCGCTCAAGGTCCCGCGCGACGCGGCGTTTTGCCAACCAATTGTCCGAAGTGCGGCGCGCCCATCCACAGCGATGAAGCAGCCTGGATCGATAATCTGACCGCCGAATGTGATTATTGTGGCGCAGCGATTCGAGCCGCAAATTAACTTCAAATGATACGCTTGTGTAAACACGAGATTGCCACGACCCCTGCGGGGTCTCGCAATGACATATTTGAAATATCGTTCGTACCAATGGGCTATTCAGATTTCAGGACGATTATGTTTTAATATATGGTAACGAAATTCATTAATTAAAGGAGAGAGCCATGGTTCAACCAGCACAACAAAATGAAGCAGTCGAACGTTTGAAATGCAATTGGTGTCAGGGGATGAATCTCAAGACCGCGCTGTCGTGCCAGTTTTGCGGCGCGCCGTTGGACTTGAAGGATGTGGTCAGCGAATCGGGCTGGCGTGAAGCCCCACGCCTGAAGGATATGACCGAGTTCCATTTTTTCAACAGCACATGTCAGGTGGAAGGCGAGATCGTACCGGTCGCAGAAATCAATCTGGGACAAGGCGATGCCGTTTATTTCGAACATCACGTGATGCTTTGGAAAGACCCGACTGTTCCGATGTCGGTGTTGCAGTTGCCGGGCGGCATGAAACGCGTGCTGGCCGGAATGCCGTTCATCATCAGCGTGGCGCAGGGACCGGGACGCGTGGCCTTCTCGCGCGATGCGACCGGCGAATTGGTGGTACTCCCGCTTCATCCCGGAATGGAGCTGGACGTGCGCGAACATGCCTTTCTTTTGGCTTCAGCCAACATCACCTATTCATTCGAGCGCATCAAAGGCTTGCGAAACATCTTATTCGGCGGACAAGGCATGTACATGGATCGTTTCGTGACCACCAATCAATCGGGGGTGTTGCTCCTCCATGGATATGGCAATGTGTTCGAGCGTACACTCAAACCGGGCGAATCGATTCTGATCGAGCCGGGTGGGTTCCTTTATAAAGACTCGAGCGTTACGATGAACATTCAGATGCAACAGTTGACCACCGGTCTATTTGGCGGAACTGCCATGAGCCTGGCGCAAATGACCGGTCCGGGGCGAGTCGGCATACAATCCATGTACGTTCATCATCACACGGACTAAGAGGCAGATATGGCAACCCCTTCTGCTAGAAGTTATACCTGCAACTGGTGCGGCACCGTTTCGGATGGCACTTCGTTGAGCTGTCCCGCGTGCGGCGCAACGATCAACGTCAAGGAAATCGTCACGCCCACCGGCTGGATCGAGCTGCCGGGGCGCAAAGACATGGCCAAACTGCAGATCGGCAAATCATCCTGCCAGATCGAAGGACTATATGTCCCCGTCGCGGACTTCAATCTCGATCCCGAGGACGGCGTTTATTTTGCCCATCATGTTTTGCTGTGGAAGGAAAATTCCGTCAATATCAGCATGATGTCCATGAAGGGCGCATGGAAGCGCGCTTTCGCGGGCATGCCGATTTTCATGACGCAGGCCAAAGGTCCCGGACATATTGCGTTCTCGCGCGACCTGCCCGGTGAATTGCTCGCCCTGCCGCTTCAACCCGGCCATGCGGTGGATGTGCGCGAACATTTTCTTCTGGTCGCGACCGGCCAGGTGGACTACAGTTGGACGAACAGTAATATTTGGTTCACCACGCGCCATCAGCGTGGAGATGAAACGGAATACGAAACGCATTATCCACTCGGAACGTTTTTGGATCGCTTCTCCGCGACCAAGATGCCGGGATTGTTACTGCTTCACGCATCCGGTAATGTTTTCGTTCGCCAACTCACTCCGGGGCAATCCATCTTGATCAAACCCACGGCACTGATCTTCAAAGATCCGACCGTGAGCATGCAGCTGCACTTCGAGAATCCGCACAGCCAATGGCGTCTGTGGACATCCTATAACCAACGTTACTTATGGCTGCGCGTTACCGGTCCGGGAAGAATCGCAATTCAATCCGCCTTCGAACCGGTCGAAGATGACGGACAGACAATTACCAAGCATTCACCCGCCACACAACAACAGTGGTGATCAGGATCCGGCAAAGACCTGACATGTCTCACCTGCGCCATACACTTCTTTAATTCTTGCGCCGACCAAACCCTGCGACCCAGCTTCTCACTGAGACATGTCAGGTCTGCAATTCATCAAGAGTAGCAAGTGTTCACTTGCACCTGCGCCAAATGCAGGTGTTGAAAACGAATAACGACACGGCAATCTCTGCGGACAGGCATAACCTGTCCGCAGTTTATTTCCGTTATAATTCCCCCAATGCGACACTTTCTTCAATCCTCAAAACTGATTCCATTGTTCTTTATAATCATCACCATTCTCGCATACGGACTTCTGCTTCCCTTCACCGGCTTCTATTGGGACGATTGGCCCTTTGCCTGGGCTGCAAAGTTCCTGGGGCCATCGCAATTCATTCCATCTTTTGCAGGCTTTCGACCCTTCCTCGGCCCGATCTTCTTTGTCACGACCAGTTTGATTCCCTCGAATCCGATTCTTTGGCAAATCTTTGGATTGATCATCCGCTTCGTTGCCACGCTCTCGGCCTGGTTCGCGTTGAATCAAATTTGGCCGCGCTACAAATTCCAAACGCTGATAGCTTCTCTGCTTTTCCTGGTTTTTCCCGGCTATAGCCAGCAATGGATTGCATTTACGCACATCAATCAGGAATGGATTCCGTTCATTTTCTATTTGCTTTCCTTTGGATTCACGGCCCGCGCACTTCGGGACAATCCGAAAAAGAAAACCGTCAACTCGATCATTGCTTTACTTTTACTCATCCTCGGCGTCTTTCCCAGCGAATATTTCATCGGGCTTGAACCCCTTCGCTTTCTCTTCATTTGGGTGATTGTTGCGGAAGAAACAAAAGTTTTTTGGCCGCGTTTTATCCAAACGATGAAACGCTGGGGACCCTATCTTCTCATCTGGATTGTGGATGCCGTATGGCTGGCTTATTACTATAAATCAGGTGCATATATTTCCTACGGCGTCACCGCCACACAACATGCGCTTTCGATTCCATCCTTGTTGCTGGCATTCGGCGACGCGTTTTGGAAGGCCGGGTTCTACGTCTGGGTCCAGGTATTGGTCCTCACGACACAATCCATCGCCGCGCCGACCAGCTTGTTTACATTTGCGCTCATCGTCCTAAGCTTTTTAGCGATTGCGTTTTATATTATTTTGCATATCGATTTATCCGCTCCCCTCGCTGCTTCAAGCGGCTTTGCGATTCCCGCCATGGTTATTGGTTTCATCGGCATTCTGCTCGGGCGCATTCCATCGTTTGCCGCCGGGCTGCCACTTACGCTCCAGTCTTCCTATGACCGTTTCATGATCTCAATGATGCTGGGCGGGAGTTTGTTCGCGGCCGGTCTGATCGATTTGATCATCAAGAACAATCTTGCCAAAACCTACATCTTTGCACTCCTCATCGCGCTGGGTGTCGGCCAGCAATTTTTCAATGCCAACATCTTTCGACGCGATTGGTCACGCCAACAGGATATCTACTGGCAACTTGCGTGGCGTATCCCGGCCTTGGAACCGAATACCGCCATCCTGACGGATTTCGTGCCCATCGATTACGAGACCGACTTATCATTTACGGCGCCGCTCAATTGGATGTACGCACCGAACTTTCACGGCGGCGATTTGCCCTATGCCATGATCTATGTCGACAAACGGCTCGGCGGCGCTTCGCTCGCGGACCTCAAGCCGGGTACCGTCATTCAATTGCCTTATCGCACCGTGACCTTCCACGGCTCGACCTCGCAGGCCATCGTGATCTACGCGCCTCAAAATGGCTGCTTGCGCGTGCTCGATCCCATTTACGCCAACGCCCAAACCTATAATAAAATTTCTCCAACCATCGCTGCGCTGGCGCCTTTATCTGATCCATCCCGCATTATCACCGATGCCACGCCGCCAACCTTAACAAATCCGCCCTTCCCGTATGAACCATCACACGACTGGTGCTACTTCTATGAACAGGCAGAGTTGGCGCGCCAAAGCAATAATTGGAATAAAGTCGCGGAGTTGGGACAACAAGCCAAGCAGGAAGGTTTTGCTCCACAGGATGACTTCGAATGGCTTCCCTTCATCGAGGCGGATGCGCACACCGGCGATCTGAAATCCGCAGAACAGATCACGCGTCAGGCATGGCAGGATAACGGGAAACTTCATCAGGGGTTGTGCATCCTTTGGAAACGGGTACAGGCCCAAGGTCCGAAAGAGGCGCAGAGCACCGCATCGAATCTATTGACCGAATTGGGCTGCCAGTGATTATTCAATTGCAATGTACGCGTCTTGACGCACCCAACAGGTTATGCTACCATCCCCGCCTGAGCACTTATCGAAGGAGATATCAAAATGGCTGACAAAAAGATCGGCTTGAGATTATTTGTGGTTCTGTTCGTGGGAGCCTTG
>JBJKOR010000372.1:0-1329 GCA_046707185.1 Anaerolineales bacterium
TCATAACAATAGCTAACGGTTTGATCCGCGCCAACTGTAAGAGTGTGCGTACGCGAAGTCTGTGCGTGGGCAGGTAATATTCCAACAGTGAGGGCCGGTTTTGCCCACTTGCTGGGAAGGTTCGCTAGAGCGGCTGCCCCGGTGGCAGCTGCCAGGATCTTCAAGGCCTCGCGTCGGGAAGTCTTTTTCGTTGATTTATTATTCATTTCAAATTCTCCTGCCAGTGATTGCCTTGTTGCAGAATTCTAACATAGAGAACAACAATTAGCCAGCATGTTTACGCATTGATTGGCGCTTTCCCACAAGTTCGTAAAAGCTGCATATGGCATTAGAATTCGATCTCGCCGATTTGCTCGAAGTTGACATCGAACGCCGCCTCGGATTCCATTTCTGCCTCGGCTTCTTCCATTTGCCCTGCTTGTGCACCGCGATTGCAGTAGGAACGGTAAACACAGAAGCGGCACATTTTCTCGTCTTCGGTTAACGGGTACTCGCGCGTCTTCGAGATTTCTTCTACCACTTTGATCATTGCGGATTTATCGCGTTTAAATTGATTTGCATCATATTTAAACTGGGCGGGTTCTGATGGAAAATCGGCATACCAGTAAATCATTTCGACCTGTTCCGGCACGAAAGGTTGACCGTGGTTCAAATGCGCCCCGGCCTGAACCAATAAGGTGCGATAGACGCGCGTTTGCCAGCGCGCGGCCATCCATTCATCGCGCGGACGTTTTGCGTAGGTTTTCCAATCGTAGATGATGGCTTTCTCATCTTGGACGGCAATCAGGTCATCTTTTGCCACGAGGCGATGATTCCCGATCGGCGTAGATAGAGTCAATTCTGGATAGAGTTTAAAACCTGACAGGTTATTTAGACCTGTCAGGTTTTCAGTAAAGTTTTTCCACCAGCGTTCGAGGTTCGACGTGTTTGCCATCGCAGAAAGATTCTCTGCGGGCACGCCGAGCAAGTATTGTTGAACGAGCCGATGGAATAATTGCCCTTCGATTTGTCGGCGTTCGCTTTCGACAATCGGCTCGGAGTCGACCGCAGGCCAGCTTAACCGATCCACATAGCGCAATTGGAATCGACGCGGGCAATCGGCGTAATCCTGCAAGGATGATTGAGAGAAAGTAAAGGGGACTGGAAGTTGTGTCATGGTGTATACGTTTGGAACTAGGATGAGATTTATTTCCGCTTCACGAGTTCACTCTCGGATAGGCTTGCGCTCAAAGCAAATAGTTCTTTTAACAGGCTTAATGATTCAATAACTTGCATGCGTTGTTTTTCGGAAAGACTCGAGAATTTATCGGCAAAAAACAACTGTGTATG
>JBJKOR010000373.1:0-5725 GCA_046707185.1 Anaerolineales bacterium
TTTTGAATGCGTGCCGTGGGAGAACCATAAAAATATGTAGTCTGCTGCGAGACAACTTGCGAAATTCCCAATTGCTGGGCTGTGGCGTTATCGCCAACAGCCGGTTGGGTTTCCTGCATCACAATCGGAACTGTATGTTCACCGCGCAAGACCGCCTCGCTGATGGCTTTGACGCTGGCATCCACATTGATGCTGCGTCCCACAACCGAGGGCGTGACGAGAGTCAATTGCTGCGTATTCGGATTGAAATGATATTCTGCATTCGCTGCCTGACGGTCAGCTTGCGTGGCGATGTTCGCCAGCATTTCACGGATCGAATTCGGATCCAAAACAACTTGCAGGCCAGCCTGGCCTCCGTTTTGAACCCGTTCCACTCCCAGCATCTTGGCAACGATCTGCGGATCGTAAACCCACGGTCCCGGGTCGCCGGATGCCGCGTTGGGCAGTACAAGCTTCAAAGGCTGACTCAGGATCGCACTCGCTGTGCTGGCCTGCGAGGAGACATCCGTTAAATCGGGCTGCGCTTCCTGAATAACCAATGGAACTTCGCCATCGGCAAATGTCTGCAAACGCGCGCTCAGATTTGCCAGTGTAGCATTCACCTCGAGCGTACGCCCGATTTGTCCAGGAACAGCCACCACCTTTGTGCCTTCCAAACGAAGACCGGCATCCACCATTGGCTGATCGATCTTATGCGCCAGGGTTTGAAGGTATTGATTCGCCACGCGCTGATCGAAGACAATCACCGGCGAGATATTCTCGCCATATTCGAGGGCGCGCAGTTGACCGTCCAACGCCGCGAATAAATTTCCGCTTCGCCCCAGACGATAAGCGGACTGGGCGCTCGTCGACGGATCAAAGAGCATACCGAGCTGTGCCGGTGTTGCCACCCAGATATTCGAACCGTCGCGGAAGACGACTTTGCCGCTGACCGGATACGTGAGTGTTTGACTCAATTTCAATGCCGCGTTCTGCGGCGATATCCCCGAAAGATCGACACCCGCCACCGACACACCTGGAAAGATGCGTCCGGCATAGATCAGTTGATAGCCCAGCGTCCAGGCGAAGATGGCGCCCAAAAACAATAAAACACCGCCGATAATGATCGTCAGCAGTTGAGCCAAAATCGATGTACGCTGTGAAGCCGGATAAGATAAGGCGGACATTGGTTTTATTATACCCAGCATGATGAAAGAAATATTAACCCCATCGAGCAAAATTCATCAAACATTCACACGAGAGTCCATCCAAATAATGCTCTCGCCGCCGAAGCAAGGCCAACGATGAAGATCATTTATTTCGTCTGAACAACAAACCGGGAATAATCATTGGCGTGATGGATTTATATTCTGCATACGCCGCGCCATATTCGCGCAAAAGTTTGCGTTCCTCGAAATACGCACCGATGAAAATATAAACCGTCGCACAAACGTAGACGATCAATTGATTGGAGGTCATCGTTGGCGTAAGCCACAGAAAAAGCAAACCGGCGGTATAAAGCGGATGGCGCACAAAGCGATAGAGTCCGCGCGTGACGAGCGCGCCCGCCTCGGGTTCAGGCTGAACGAGTTGGCGCAGTCCAACGAACGATAACGTATCAGTTTGGAGAACACCGTAAAGGAGCAGGAAAGCCGCGATCCCTTGTCCCGCCAGCATCAGATATTTCCACGGCGCGGGAACGGAATATAGAACGCGGTCGGGCAGGATCAACATCAACCAGAGAATCGGCAAAAGGCTGACGAGCGAAAAAATATTATAGCCAAGGCGATAGACGCGCATAAAATCATCGCCGAATGTCTTGTGAAGAAAGCTCTTAAACGCCAGTGAAGCCAGCAGGGAATGAACAATTCCCCAAACCGCAAAGACGCCAACCAAAATCAAAATACTCATAGCCAGCAAAAGTCAACTTTCCGTTTCATAATAATAAGTGTACAAGGCATTATAACCTTTTCATTTGAAGAGCCGAGTTATTGCGCATCAGAAATACATTATGTCATTCTGTGAAGCAACAAGCCCTTCGCTGTGCTTCGCTCAGGGCGGATATTGCCTACGGTTTCGCCACCGCATGGACGCGCTGGAATTCCTTCTTGAATTGCGCCGCGATCTGCGGATTATCAATAACCACCAGATTCTCATCGTTCTTCTTCTCGGCGCTGGCCGTAAAGTTGTACGAACCCATCACCACGAATCGATTATCGATAATCATGACTTTGTGATGCATCAAACCGGGATTACCGTCGAGGCGAACATCTGCACCGGCCTTACGGAACGCATCATACTCCGTACCGACATCGGACTTGACCTGATTGGCCTCCATTACGCCCGAAACTTTTACACCGTCCGCACCGCGCTGACGGATGGCATTGCCCAATGCATCGGCAGTAAACGAATACGCCATGAAGTAAATGCTGGATTTGGCTCGATTCAATAAAGCCACGAGAGCACGTTGGAAATGGTCGTCGGGTGAGAAATAGACGTGAAGCGCTGTGCCGTCCAAAGTCAAAGATGGATGCGGCGTGGCCGGGACCACATTCGGGCCGAATTTATGATCCACGAACATTTCATCGAACTCGGTTTCGTAATCCTGAGCCAAGAGCGGGGAACGGATGTGCATCAGGTTGTTGTTATCTTTATACGTCCCCGATTCCGTGAAGTTCATCGAGCCGGTCCAGACCTCGGAGCGGTCGATCACCACGAACTTGTTGTGCATCAGCCCCGGAAGGTTATCGCCGACAATCGGAATGCCCGCCGCGAGCAGCGCCTGCGGAGCGGACGATTTCATATTGCTGCTTTCCATAACGAGGCGCACGGTCACGCCGCGATGTTTGGCGTGCAACAGCGACGACTGGACATCCCAAAGATTCAAACTGTAAGCGGCCATATCGATTTCGACGCGCGCCGCGTCCAGCGAAGCGACCAGCGGAACGTCAGGTCCGCCCGAAATCTGATTCGAAGCGGGATCGGTCGGATCCGTAAAATACAACTCAAACCACGGGCCGCTGACTCCGTATCCGATCTTCATTGGAATGGGCTTTAGGGTATCCGCGTCCGCCGAAGCCGTTGAGGTTAGCGGAATATTTTTAGCAGACTGGCAGGCCACAAGTCCTATACAAATGGAAAAAAGTATGCAAAGGGATTTCTTCATGACATCCTCCTTGTTGTTATTATACAGTACTCACGCCAGCCAATTCTTCGTCCTGAGTGGAACGAGGCACAAGCCAAGCGCAGTCGAAGGGCAATTTGCTGTTTTGCATGCTTGCCCTTCGACTACGTGGCGCTCTTAGCGCCGCACTGCTCAGGGCGATGGCATTTTTTCCAGAGTCATCTGTAAAACTGCAAGAGCGTGAGCCACAACTGCGAATGATATAATCCGCACGCTCCTATGAACGAGCCTCAAGCCGTTTCATCCGCCAACCGCCAGATCGCCCGCGCCGCCGGGGTGGTCATGTTTGCGTTCGTACTGAGCAACGTGGTCGGCTTGGCGCGGCAAATCCTGATCTCGCACGCCTTCGGCACGGGTGACGCTTACGATGCATTTGTGGCAGCTTCGCGCTATCCCGATTTGATCTTCAACTTGATCGCGGGCGGCGCATTGGCCTCGTCATTCATCCCGGTCTTTACAAGTTTTCTCGAAAAAGACGACCGCGCATCGGCTTGGAAGCTGGCATCCGCCATCATCAATTTGGTCATCCTCGTGCTGACGGCCGTCAGCATTCTCTCTGCGGTCTTTTCACTGCAAGTCATTCAGTACATCCTCGCCCCGGATTTCAGCCTGGAAAAACAACAACTGGCGGCGTCTTTGCTGCGCGTCCTGTTGATCGCGCCGACGATTTTCGGCGTCAGCGGAATCGTGATGGGCGCTCTCAACGCGCATCAGAAATTCCTGCTACCCGCTCTCGCCTCGACCATGCTGTGGGTCGGTTATATCATCGGCTTGATCTTCCTCGTACCTTCGATGGGAATCTACGGTTTGGCGTGGGGCGCGGTGCTCGGCGCTTTTCTGCACATCGGCATTCAACTCCCGCAGTTCCTGCGGCTGCCCGAATGGCATTTCAATTTTTCATTTGGCTTGGATAACGCCGCGGTGCGTGAAGTCTTATTACTCATGGGGCCGCGCTTGCTGGGCGTGGCGGTTGTGCAAATTAACTTTGTCGTCAGCACCATCATCGCCTCGGGACAACCGGAAGGCTCCGTCTCATCATTAACCTATGCCTTTCAAATCATGACCATGCCGGAGGTCGCGATTGCGCAAGCGATCGCGATTGCCGCCCTTCCGACTTTTTCCGCGCAATTTGCGCGCGGTGAGTTGGGCCAGATGCGCCATTCGTTGGCCTCGACGCTGCGCGGCGTCCTGCTTCTTTCACTGCCGGCCACCCTCGGCCTGATCCTGTTGCGTTATCCGGTGATTGCTTTATTATTCCAACGCGGCCAGTTCAATGTCCATTCCACCGACATGGTGGCATGGGCTTTGCTTTGGTACACCATTGGCCTGGTTGGACATTCGGTGGTCGAGATTCTCTCGCGCGCTTTTTACGCACTGCACGACACACGCACACCGGTCATCGTTGGGACGATTGCGATGAGTCTCAATGTTGCATTTAGTTTCGCCTTCTCGGCTTTGTTTTCAAGCCTCGGCTGGATGCCGCACGGCGGACTTGCATTGGCCCTTTCCGTTTCGACAGCCATGGAAATGAGCGCGTTATTTATTTTGATGCGCCGCCGACTCAAAGGATTGGACTCCCTGAACATCGGGCGCGGGCTGTTTCAATCCGCATTGGCAACGCTTGTAATGAGCGGAGTCATTTTAGGCTGGTTGCATTATGGTTCAGGTTATTCAGTCTGGATTGTTGCACCGGTTGGAATCCTGGCAGGCGGAATGGTATACGTGCTAATCATGTGGGCTTTGCGCGTCCCTGAATTGGGAGAACTGGTCAGTGCGATTCGACGCCGACTAAAGATCGCCGATTGACTTTATAAAGAATCCGCTAATCTTCGCCAAGCAAAGCGAATAAAAAAACAAACCGCGGAGTTTGCAAAGAAGATTTCAAATCCTTCGCGTTCTTCGCGCCTTGGCGGTTCAAAAAGATCAACGATAATTTACGGGGATTAACGGATGAAAATTATCTTCCGAGCAGCCAAACAATCGTCGCGACTCCAATCCCCCACAAGACACCGCCCACCACTTCCAGCGGTGTATGACCAATCACTTCGCGCAATTCCTTTTCGTCCGGCATTTGGCCGCGCATCAATTCGTCGAATAACATATTGATTCGTTCCGCATGTTTGCCCGCCTGGCGTCGCACGCCTGCCGCGTCATAGGTGACAATCATCGAGATTACGAAACCCAACGCAAACAGCGGACTATCATATCCTTGATGCAGGCCGATGGCTTGTGTCGCGCCAACGATCAGCGCCGAATGCGAACTCGGCATTCCGCCCGTCGCCAGCACCATCGCCCATTGCCATTTACGCGAGCGCAAATATTCCATCGGAATCTTCATGACCTGTGCGCTGATCCAGGCGGTCAGCGCACTGATCAAAATAGCGTTATGAAAGACGCCGGAGAAATTCATTACGCCTCTTCAAAATCAGTCAGCGCATCGCCGGATATTTGTTTGACCTTCAATTCGGCCTTGTCCAGAATTTTTTCGCAATGCTTTACCAGCGCCTGCCCGCGTTCATACAGTGACATCGACTCGTCCAAAGAACGCTGTTCGTTTTCCAG
>JBJKOR010000374.1:0-1845 GCA_046707185.1 Anaerolineales bacterium
CGTATCGCTGACATAGGTGAAGTCGCGCGTGGTATCCAGGTTTCCCAAATGAATGGTGCTTTGGGAAAGTGCCTGCGTGATGATGGTCGGGATGACCGCCCGTGCGGATTGGCGCGGACCAAATGTATTGAACGGCCGCACCGTGACCACCGGCACGTTATAGGCGCAATAGAAACTCTCGGCCAGTTTATCCGCACCGATCTTGCTGGCCGAATAGGGAGACTGCCCCTGCAAAGGATGTTCTTCGTCAATGGGAGCGCGGCGGGCTGTGCCATATACTTCGCTGGTGGAGGTGTGCATCAGGCGCTTTACCTTCAGGTCGCGGCAAGCCATCAAGACATTGAGCGTCCCCATGAAATTCGTCTCGGCCACCTCCGCCGGATGACGATAGGAATAAGGGATGGAGATCAATGCTCCGAGATGAAATACAAACTCGCAGTCACGTATCGCATCGTAAACGGCGCGTTGGTCACGCAAGTCACCGGCGATCACTTTCAGGTTTTCACCCAACTCAGGCGGCAAGAGCCGCAACAGGCCGGGATCGCCGCGTGAGTTATAACGCACAAAGGCTCGCACATACGCTCCGCTGCCTAATAATCCCTCGGTCAATTGGCTGCCGATAAAGCCGCCCGCGCCGGTAACCAATACTTTACGGTCTCTCCAAAATGTACTTGATGTCATCGAATATCCACCGATTCGGTCTATTGGGGTTCGACTCGTGAGGCTGATTTTGGCAATGGCCGGGTCAAACGTTCGCGGAATATCGAGAGAAGATCGGGAATCAGCACCACACGGGCTTTCGTTTGGGAACAAATATCAAGGATACGCGCCTGCTCATTGGCATGGATTTTCTCGATTGCGAAAAGAATCACACCAATATCCTTCTGCTCGACCAATTCGGGAATGCGTGAGGTCATACCGAATACATGATAACCATCGATCGTCATCCCGGCCTTATGCGGATCGTCATCCACCATACCGACAATCGAAAAAGCCGATGAAAGACTACTCCTATGAATCAGCCAGGCAGCCAACATGCCGCATTCTCCCGCGCCAACGATCAATACCCGTTCTCCCACCATGATATTTCGGACAGATATCCAGCGTGAGGCCAGCCCTGTAAGGATGCGCTCGCGATACCGAACGGCGGAAAATCCCAGGAACGCCAGCAGCCCTGAAACAACGATGGTACTCGGTGGGAAGAAATCCGTCTGCGGCCAATAATGATTTACCAGCAAAACCAGGATGGTGGAAAAAAATGCGGAAAGAGCCAAATCAAATATGAAATATGGACGGGCATGACGCCAGGAAATTTGATCGAGTCTAAAAATGGCATTCAGCAAGCTAAAGATCAATGCCATCGCCATCGAAAGAACGACGTCCAGTGAAACGCCAAGGTTGATTGGACCATTCAGCCGCCGAAGCAATATCACCAGCGAGACCGCCAAAAATGCAACAATGTTGTCTATCATAAACCATGAGGCATAGCGTTGGACGAAGTGGTATAAATTCCCATTGTAGAACTTTTCGGTTGGGATCGGGCCTTTCCGCGCCCGTGGGATCAGAGCTTCGAAAGTCATGAAAATAATGTCAATATCAGAAAGGAAAGACCAGTTCCGCACATAGAGACGGTCCAAGCGCAGCTTGTCCGGCAGGACATTTTGAAGATAATCATCCATGACACTGGCCGAGTTGAGCAATTTTTCCTCATCCCGGTAGATGATGGAGGCCGGGCTGGTAATCCCGGGGGAAACAGAAAGAATTTCATCACGCGCACTCGCTGGCCAGGTTATGGCAATATCGGGGTCTTCGGGACGCGGCCCCACGATGCTCATATCGCCCTTC
>JBJKOR010000375.1:0-6437 GCA_046707185.1 Anaerolineales bacterium
CGACTGCCTTTCGCAATCGCGGATTGGCTTACCAAGAAGGTGGGCAACAAGATAAAGCCAATGCAGATTTTCAAATGTATTATCAGCTTACTGGCCAGCAAGCCCAACCATAATTCTATTCAGCGACCAAAAACTTCTTTCTAATATCATCATCAGATATGCAAAAAGAATAATCTTAACCTTTCCGCTCTCTTCAAATATCTTGCCATCGCAACCCCACCCTGCCGCCCCCTCCCAGCCTCCCCCAAATGCGACCACGAAAATTTCTCATGTCAACCCAAAGTTTAAATTGTCGCATTTGGGGGAGGTGTCACGAAGTGACGGTGGGGGCTAGACTGTAGAGTAGAATCAAAAAAGCTATGCCAGCAAAACGTTCAACTCCAAAGATCATGCACCGCGCTGGAGAATTGCGCAAAGAACCAACACCTGCTGAAAGAAAACTTTGGGCGTATTTACGCGGCAACAAACTTCACGGTATAAATTTTAGAAGACAACATGCCATTGGTAATTGTGTTGTTGATTTTGTTTCGATCAAACATAAATTGGTAATCGAACTGGACGGAAGTCAGCATTTGGAGCGAGAAAAGCAAGACATTGAAAGAACTCAATGTTTGGAATCAAAGGGATATAAAGTCGTTCGTTTTTGGAATGATAAGGTGATGAATGATATTAACGGCGTAATCCGTGCGATTGAGATTGCGCTGGTCCATTAGAAGCCGCTGCTTTTTCACATTCCAATCCAGTCGCCTTTCCAGTTGGGATCGCACTTAAGCACTCTATAAATCGCGGCGAATTATATTGTCCTCTGCGATTCACGGGGGTAAAATGAAACCTGCTGCTAACTAACACGGAAGAGCGCCATGGCAACAGTATCACACAAGCTCAAGAATTCCTTCGAGGGCGCGCTGGCGGGCGGGGGCGATCCGGCAACGTCACCACTTTATGTATTCGGTCCATTCCTGAAATTGATCGTCGCGGCGGGCGTGGCGGAAGTTACATTCGGCGCGTCTGTGTGGCTGGCCGTCATCACCATCGCGGTTGTTTCCGCCATGTATCGTCTCGTCATGCAGTGGGTCACGGATGGCAGCGGCGGCAGCGGCTTGAGCGAGGAAGAATTTGGCGGCTGGGCAGTCAAGGTCAACGCGGCCATCACGTTTGTCGAATACACACTGACGTTTCTCGTGAGCATGGCCGCCATGGTGACGTTCATCTCAGACCGCTTGGAGTTTCTGAATAACGGTCTATTCGGTCTGCCCTTTATCCAATATCGCACATTGGTTGCGGTCGCGTTGAGTTTGTTTACCGGCTGGCTCGTCAATCGCGGCCCCAAGATGACTGCCCGTACATTCGGTCCGGCCACAGGCGGAATACTGGCGCTCTTGTGGATCATGGTGATCTTTGCCGTCTTCAAATTTGGCTTGCATTTCCCAGCGTTGATTCTGCGCGCTTTTAATGCAATTTATCTTCAATTCACCATTGGGGGATACGTCCGCATTCTGGCGGTGATGACCGGCATTGAAGTCTTTGCCAACCTTGTGGCAGCCTACAGCGGGGAACCTTCCCAGAAAAGCAACAAGGCTTTTG
Source organism: Anaerolineales bacterium (assembly GCA_046707185.1). Lineage (GTDB taxonomy): Bacteria > Chloroflexota > Anaerolineae > Anaerolineales > Villigracilaceae > Fen-1038. Next base: position 1,585 of record JBJKOR010000375.1, read on the forward strand.
TAAGTCTGATGATCATCATGGGAACGACCGCCGTTACGATGTTGATCGTTGGCCCGGTGATTTTTGCGGTCTCCAATCCGGCCAACCCGGATGTGTCGGTCTTTACCCAGACGATGGATCATCTGTTACCCGAACCGCTGCCCTATCTGGGTACGCTCGCCAGTGTCGCAGTGTTGATGTCTGCTTCGGCGGCCAGTGCGCAAGGTCTGCAGAATCTCGCACTCGGGTTGCGGGAACGACGTTATATCCCGCCGCGTGTGGGTAAACCCAATATTTATGAAGTCGCTGATATGCCGGTGTGGATCGAGGTTGGCATCGTCAGTCTATGTTTTCTGTTCCTTGGAACAAGCGAAGAAACATACCTTGCGATCTATGCGGCGGGGGTGTTCATTCTGTTGAGCATGACCGGATGGGCAGTAATAAAAAGGCTATTACGTGAAGCCCGGGGATCATTTAACTTGAAAAAGGTTCTGCTCATCGTTGGCACAACCATTGCAGCCTCCTTGACAACCGCGGCAACGCTGGTCATTTTTGGAGTCCGATTTTTGGAGGGCGTCTGGATATATTTCATTTTTATCCCGGTGCTTTATGTGCTCTTCACCTATTTCCGTGCCCGTTATGGTGAACCGACACAGGAGATGGATTATCTTGGAGAACTGGACGCGGCGCATCTCGCGGGATTTGGGTTTGGTCAGGTTGCCAAAAAGCCGATCCTGCCCGGACAGCTGATATCGCCAAATCATACCGAGGTCGCGTGGCATCCCGACTATGAAGTGCAGAGCTTGCGGCGTCGAACGCCTGTGGAGATTCGAAATATCGTTGTCTTGTTGGACGGCTCAGAAAATGCAGCCAAAGCTATTCCGTTGGCTCAGGCTATTGCAGGCCGTTTGAAGGCGCGCGTCACATTGTTGTCTGCCATCAAGGGACGCTCGGCATCTTCGGAGCCGTATCAATCCAAGAAGAACGAACGCATGGCGTATCTGATGCTTTTGGTAAAGCAGCTTCAGACAGCCGGAGTAGAGGCGCATGCGACGGTGCGATTGGGCTCGATCACCGAAGCGACCAAAGCGCTTGTCGTTGGTAACGGTTTCGATTTGGTGGTTACCACAACGCGTGGTGCATCAGGCGTACAGAACTGGCTGCGAGGCGGGGTTTCGCACAAGCTGGTGCAGATGATCGATAAACCTGTTTTGCTTGTTCAGCTTGACGATCAAGGAAATGGGATCACCCGCAGAATCGACTCGATCCTGGTCGCGCTGGACGGTTCATCATATTCAGAGCGTGCCCTGCCTTACGCACGTGTGCTGGCAAAGGCCTTTGGAAGTCGGCTGATTTTGCTGTGCGTGCCTGCTGTGCCGGAAGTAAAAAATTATCGAGCCGCCGCGGATATCATTCAGAAGATTCGACACAAAACCGAGGCGAGCATTCGCAAATTCCTGGATGCCAATGCTCGTGCGCTCCACAGCGATGGACTGCATGTCAAAATCAAAGTCGAGGGTTCGATCCCCGCGCATACAATTGTCGCCGTAGCCGAGGAGGAAAAGGCCAATCTGATCATGCTCACTTCGCAGGGAAGGGGAGGATACAATGCGCTCCTCATGGGCAGCGTCGCCGAACATGTCGTTCAGAACACACAATTGCCTGTTTTCATGGTGCCCATCCAGGAAAATGGGAATCACCATGCCGGGCACACATCATAGCAGTTTATTTTTCAAACATAAATGACACGATGCGCGCAGGCTTGTCCTGATCCGCCTCATGCCAGAATTCACTGAACTTGATGAGATTCAATCCATTAGGGGTCGCCGCGTTTGTAAAATCAGAAATATGATGAACGAAAGCATCCACTTCGACGATTTCTTCGCCGTGCCCGAAACTTGCTTTTCCTCCCGTGTATTGCCGGAACGGATGCAGTTCATTGATAAAGAATTTTCCCTTTGGTTCCAATGTCCGCGCGGCTTCGACGAAAACGTGGGACAAGTCTTCGATATGTTCCAACACAAGATTACAGATGATGAGATCATAAGATGAATTAGCACACGGCCAGCGCTTCGTCAAATCCGCCATTGAAAAACGGACATTCTGCGCTTTGACTTTTTCTTTGGCCTTCTCGATCATGCGCGGCGAAAAATCCAACGCGTGAACCTGCGTCCCGATTTGTGCCAGAAGGACAGTGTTCTTGCCAGTGCCACAGCCAAGCTCAAGGATTGAATCAAAATGCTGACCTGCAAACATGTCACGCGTGATTATTTGATCGAGATCGCGCGTCAGATTTTCATCGCTATCGTAGGAATCCGACCAAGCGTTGTATGCGCTCCGGATATTCATATTTCAAATGATACCATTCTCACCCCGCTGTACTCAATCGCCACGCCTTTAGGCGTAATCCGCATCGTTGAAGCTACACTGTGAACTATTCCGCGTTGAGCGTGCCATGAAGCCTTCTTATTTATTCAATGAATTATAAAAGTCAATCGTCAATTGTTGGGTTCTGTTAGTGACGGTATGGCCAACCCACGGTAATAGCCAATAACTGACTTCGTGTCCACTGTTGGCCAAACCTTGAGCAAATTGCTCGCTGCCGTTAATAGAGTCTGGATTATCGAGGTTGCCAATCACGACCAGAAAAGGGATTCCGCGCGGCATCTGGGATGGCGAAAAAAAGTATCCCGAAGAAAGAACCGTCACAGCCTGCACTGACCGCGGATAATCCAAACAAAAGCCCTGCACGAAGAAGGCGCCGCCTGAGAAACCGACCAGAAAATAACGCGGCAAGATATTGTATTGGCTTGTGACCTGACTGATTGCCGCCCAGGTATACTCTTCGCCTTGATTTAGGTACAATGCTCCACTGCTATTTTCGGGCAACGTTGGGCAGAGCAGGATGAATCCTTCTTTCTCCGCATAAGGCTGCCAGAGATTCCAACAATCCAAGCCTGTGCCGCCCGAGCCATGGATGCCGATAAAGAGCGGCCAAGCTCGATCAGCGGTATACGCTTTCGGGACATAGAGATAGTATTCGATAGGCTGGGTGAAGTGATGGGAGGCCGGGTCCGCCGGCCCAGCAGGTACAGAATTTATTGCGTAAAAAATCAACAGAGCGAAGCCGATAATCAAAATTCCCGCCATCGCCCACATGACCACAGCCCCTTTGCTCATGGGGTTCCTGACAGGCTTTTGTGTTTTTGGCGTTTCCTGGTAGTTCTGTTCCACTGCAACAGGCTTTTGAGCGACCTGTGGCATCACTGGTGAAGATATGCCGTTATCTACAGTTCTCGGTACAACTTCCGGCGGTTTGGTTTTCTCTTCTGCTCGTAAAGAAGCCTGCGTTTGTTGCTGGCTCAATGCATCCAGAAACAATTTGACTTGTGAGTTCTCGGGATTGTATTGGGCGCAAGTTTGCAGGATTTGAAGACGCTCCTCCAAAGTCGAACAGGTTTCAACATACCAAAACCAAGCCGGTATGTTGTGCACATCCGCCTTTAGAATCGACTGTAATATCTCCCGGCCTTGTTGCTTCTGCCCGGCACGGATCAAGTCAATGGCAATTTTGAGCAGATCGTTATCCATATTTCCCTCCACGAAAAACAAAGGAAGAGTCTTTCAACAAATTATATGATTCTATTTATCGAAAGGCAAGCTTAAAACGCGTTGGATGAGAGCGATTTAGTTTTGGTACGAATGATAGGGAATCAACATTAGGAATCCAATCGCGATCACAATCTCGCCGATCAAAACTCCTGATGCCTGGAGTGGGCCAAAATACGGAGCCAGAGGAGGTGGCTGCGATCCCATTCCGAAGATGTCCGCCATGCCGGAAAAAACGGTGATCACGTAACCCGTCGCGACCAGGCGCATGCCAATGTCCGCAACGATGGAGCGTTCCATGCCTTTCCACAATCCCCACAAGCTGGTATATCCGCCAACGCAAATGATTGCCAGCCCAACCAGAAAAAAGGAAATCTGCACGAAGCCCACCGTGGGACTGCGATCCAAATGGAACCAATTCGGTTTGGTGCCGATAATGAAAATGAAAAAACCGAATAACGTCGCGAGCAATCCGACGCGCACGCGTAACCGCGACGGCTGTGCAGCACGCGGCGATGTATCAACAGGCGCGGAGGCGGGAAGGTCTTTCGGTTCGCTCATGACGGCAGATTCTTTTCCAGGAACTTGAGCCAGTTGCCGCCCAGAATATTTTCAGCGTCCGATTCTGAATAACCGCGCGCGACCAGCAGCGGAATCAACTTATGCAAATCGGCAACCGTATCGATCTCCGGCGGAACCGATTGGACGCCAAATCCGCCGTCGAAATCCGAGCCGATGCCCGCGTGCTTTGCATCGCCTGCCAACTGACAGACATGATCCATGTGCGCCGCAACGACATCCAATGGCACTTCCTCGCGCTGACTGCCATTTCGCACCCAATTGCTTTTCAAAAAAGCATTTACCGGAACAATGCTAATGATTCCATCATGCTCGATGATGCCGCGGATGACTCGATCCGATAAATGACGATTGGTGGGAAAATTCGGCAGGAGCGCCAGGCAATTGGCATGAGTTGCAACAATCGGTCCCTCGTATAAATCCAGCGCTTCGAGTGCGGATTGTTCATCCATGTGACTCAGATCGAGCGTAAAGTTGAAATCGGCCATGGCCTTGAGCAAACGGCGCCCATCCTCGGTCAACGGGCCGGGTTCGCGCGTGCCGCCCGCATATCGCGTTCCGGCCCACGCCAAACCGATCAGGCGCAATCCCATCCCGTACCATTCATCCAATTCATCCGTCGAGCGGATGCCGTCCGCGCCTTCCATCAGCGGAATCAGGCCAACGGGATGTCCCTTCTTTTCGGG
>JBJKOR010000376.1:0-2970 GCA_046707185.1 Anaerolineales bacterium
AAATATCGCCATTACGCTGCGATTGCCATTCTTCATCGGGGTTGGAAGCCATTTCAGTTTTGATTTCCTTTTCAAGCGATTTATTGATCTTCTTCACGCCGAGAAATTTCCACAAGCGCGTCATTTCATCGAACGGAGCCGAAAGCAAATCTTCATAGCGCAACGCAAAATAATTCTTGCCGAATAAGCGTTTGCCCTCGTCTTCGATTTCCTGCAAATTCGTGGCCCAGCCTTTTGCCACGCGCCGGATGAATGTCTCGGTGAAGATGGAACGTTGACCGTTTGTAAATTGACTTTGATCTTTGCGCAATTCTTCGATGATGCGCTTATCTTCCGATGTCAGAAACTTCGACTCCTCCACAAAATTACGAAAGCGTTCCGAGATCAACACATCGCGTCCATCACGGACGATGTAAACCAGTTTTGCATCAGGATAAATCGCGTGCATGTCGCGCACCGATTGTCCGTGGATCGTGGACGAGGGACTCTTATCGCCGACGATCATTTTGCCTTCACGTGCCGCGCCGCGTTCCATGATGAAATCAGCGGCGGAACGCAGCACGAGTGGCGAAAGGTCGCGTCCCTGATTCCAGCGGTTCGATTTGCGGGTCAGCCATTCTTCAATTTCCGCTGAATCGACCAATGACTTCAACAAGGGTCGGCGCGTGAAGAAGTGCGCTTGATAATCGCAATGCACTTCGGGATGCAAGCGCACGAGACGCATGAGCAACGTTGTCCCAGAACGCGCATGGCCGAAGATGAAGAATTTTTCGCGCGGGAAGAATTGTTTGACTTCCTCCACTTCTTCGGGCGTGATGGCAGGAATGGGATTGCGTTTATTTTTCTTTGGCTCGCCTTTTATAAGAATGCGGGCAGCGGAACGAAAACGAGAAGGCATTAGATCAAATCTCCAAATTATCTTTGCCAGTTTAGCATAATTAACCCAGCCAAGCATACCAGAATGCCGATGATATTCACCCACGAAAGCTGTTGTTTGAAAACATATAACGCAATTGGCACAAGCAAAAGTGATGCGACCACATTGACCAGCACCGCGGCTATTCCGACGTTCCAGCCGGAACGGTAAACGAGCAGATAGCCAAACTCAATACCAACGATGGAAAAAGCCAGCAAGTAACTTGCCCAGTTCAACTGGCGCAATTCGGCAAGAAATCCAATTTTTGCAGGAATGAAGAAAATGACGATCGCTGTTAAGCAGAGCGCCAGCGCGTAGGTTGCCAGAATTGCCACTGCCGGGTTGACGTTCGTCGGCGTGGACTTTTGGCTGAAGTGGTACAACGCGCTGGAAGCGATGGTGAGGGTGATGGAAAAATAGAAGAGGGACATGGATTTCTTCATTTTTACCACAAAGGAAGATAGAACGCGGATAACACAGATTGAACGGATTCTCGCGGATAATTTTAAAAGAATCCGTGTAAATCCATTTGATCCGCGTAATCCGCGTTCTATTTTCTCATGCTTTGCCTATGCCCAAGGTTTTCAAAATAAACTCCGCGGTTCGTTTGCCGGATGTTCCATCAGTATAAGTGATTTCCTGCTCGACAAATTTCCGCCTCTGTTCGGCGTCGAGAGCGGGATTCGTTAAATAGAGATTGATCGCGTCCCGAAGCTGATCCATGTTCTCCGCCACGCGTCCCGCTTTGGCATCGCGGAATCTTTTATGCGTGGGCCAGTTGCCAATTTTCTTCAATGATAATGAATATTTCTTCGGCTTATTCCATCCGCCAGGGACATCAATCACCGCCGCGACAATCGGTGTGTCGTGGACAGCCGTCTCGACGACCATCGTCGAATAGACCGTGACCAAAACATCCGAGTGCGCCATCATGGATGATTTTTCGTCCATGTCTTCGCCGCTGTAATAGCCGAGTGATCCGCCCAACGCGATAGGTTTGACCACATGCACGTTTGGATATTGTTTCTCGAGCGCAAAAATCTTTTCGCGTTCATCGGCGAAGATTTTCGGTTTATCTTGAAAGTGACTCGGATGGAGTCGAATCAATAATTGCGAAGGTTCGACCAATGCGTCCGATGAAACCAATTTGGCAAGCGCATCCACATTGGGATAGTTCGGCGCGAAATGAACGAAGGAACACGCATACGAAATCAATTTGCGATTCGGGTCTAGACCGTGAAGTTTGAAATAATCATCCTTCGATAATTGCCATTCTTTTCTGAAATAACCGTCGTACGATGGAATGCCGCCGATGTTGACGCGCTCAGGATTCCAATCGGAGCCGTAAACCAATTCGTCTTTTTGAAGTTGCGACCAGCAGGTTGCGTAGTCCATCGTCGCGCCGGGGATGGAGTAACTCGATGGATTATCCCAGCCGACAATCGCCGCCATCGTTGGGATGCCGCGCGCGTGAGCTTCTCGGAGCAGATAACGGTCGAGGCGCCAGCCCGCCGTCGAAGCGATGACAAGATCGGGCTTGTACTTTTCAAATAAATCGGAATAAAGGCCGAGGCGGCCGCGAAGCGTGAAGCGGTTCTGCATCAGCACTAAAATTTTTCGCGCGAAAGAAAATGTCCGCAGAATCAGAATCGCAAGCGCGGCGGGAATCCAAACCGCCAAACGGAATTTCCACGAGTTCTCGACCCAGACTTCCCAGACGTGGCTGTCCATGGCTTCGGTGTTGATGCGCCACGAGCCGCCGACGCGACGGAGAAAGGCGAGCAGCCATTGCTGACGCGGCTTGAATTTGTCCGCGTAATCGTTAGCTTGTTTGAGTCGCAAGCCTTCAAAAGTTAAACCATCGCGAGCAAAACGTTGTGATATTTTTTCATTGGTTTCATCATCGGCGAGGACGACGATTTCAACGCCTGCATTGAGCAGCGTTGAGACAACATCGCCTTGCAGGAAATAAATGATTGCCATGCCGTGGTCGGCGCAGATGAAAATACGTTTAGTCATGTAGTTTCACATTAACACTAGATTAAATCTAGGAT
>JBJKOR010000377.1:0-5736 GCA_046707185.1 Anaerolineales bacterium
CCCTGCGGTATTGTTTGCCCATTTGATGCTCGTCCCAAGGATGTTGGTCCACAGACAGCGTATGACCCAAGTGGGCCCCAGCGTAATGGGAGCCAGGGAAACACCTGTCAGCGACGTGTCGATTTTATTGTTGCGGAAACGATGATTGACACAAGCGCCCTCCGGCTCTTGAGCATCATCTCCAATGTTGTGGATGGAATTGTTGTAGATATCCAGATCGAATGCGACATCCGGATTCTGAATCGCAGATGCAGCGGTTGAACCGGTGTAAATTCCATTGTTGAAATTATGAATCTCGTTGCCGCGCACAATCCCGCCGATATGACCTCGCATCACGATTCCAGTTCCTTCCATGGTCGAGCCTTTGACGGCAGCCCACGGCCATTGGTCTACCGGTGGATCGTATATTTCGTTATTCTCGATGCGCGTATCATTGCCCTGGCTCTCGGCCCCATTCCAGTTGACATAGATTCCTAATTGCAGGTTGTGAATCTTGTTGTTACGAATTACAACATGGGAGGCGTTGAGGGGACATACGCCGCAACCGTCGAGCTGCGTGCCGTAATAGCGCATCTCAAACCCTTCGATCCAGATCCAATCCTGGGCAGTTATATCGAAGGCGTGGTTGAGAATCGGCACCTGCCAGCTATAGTGAGCCGGGTTATCGAGACAGCGAACGTAGAGCGTTTTCGTGCTTGCCTGATAGTACCAACCTTCATTGATCTGTGACTTGCCATCGTGCCCAAGACTCTTCTCCAGCCAGCCAAGGCTATCATAATTGTAGAAGCGTTGTCCGTCGCGTGCCAGATAACCAATGGAATGATCAAGTTTTAACCACCACACTTTATTGACCTTGCTCACGGCATTCCATGTTTGCCCGGCCAGACCTTCCGAACCATCCAGGATTGCGCCCGTTCCCGCCGCCTTAACCTGAATCCAGTTGTTGGTTGTTCCCGAAGCTGGGAAGGAGACCTTCTCGGTATACGTTCCATCGGCGACCAATATTTGTGTTCCCGGTGTGGCATGGTTGACTCCATCCTGTATGGTTTTGAATGGGGCGGCTGCTGTGCCGTTGCCGCCCGCCGCAGCTTTGCCATCCACGTGGAGGATCGTCGCAGGTGTAAACTGCAATTGATCTGGCTGGGTTGTCATCGAGCCGGTGATCTCGCTGGTTCCATCGGAAACTTTTACGTAGTATGTCCTGGATGGAGAAAGATTGAAGAGACTGCCAATGAGACGGCCATCGGGGATTTGCATCAGCGGATGGGCGGCCTGCCAGGGGGCGTTTTCATCTTGACGATACAACAGTTGTGCCGTTGACGGTAAATTCGTTCCGCTGACAGCGATCCCCGCTGTTTCGATATTAGGGTAAAAGTTTAGTTGTGTAAATGGACCGGTATTCGGAGGGGGTGTTGGAACGGGTCCCGTGTAAGCGGTCAAGTACGCCGCGGAACACCAGCCCGTGAGGCCGTCGCTGCGTTGGATTTGGATCCAGCTTCCATCTGACGTAATGGAGAGTCCGCTCACGATATCATTGTGTTGTAAAATTCCAACGACGGCGTTGGAGGTCCCCGGGCCGGATCGTATATAAAGAGCCGTAGCCGTTACCTGATAGTAGGCGCTAACGCTTGGCGGAGTTGGCGTAGGAGTGGGGGTGGGTGTGGGAACCGTCCCGGTATAAGTAGTCAAGTAAGCCGAGGAACACCAGCCGGTCAGGCCGTCGCTGCGTTGGATTTGAATCCAGCTTCCGTCAGAAGTAATGGAGAGTCCGCTCACAATATCATTGTGTTGTAAAGTTCCGACAATGGAGTTGGTTGCCCCTGGCCCGGATCGAATGTTCAAAACATTAGCGGTTACCTGGTAATAATCACTGACGGTTGGGGGGGTGGGCGTTGGTGGTGGATTTGTTGGCGCAGAGCCAGTCACAACCTTCAAGTTCCCCTTGATGTTCGCTTTATAAGGCGTTGTGAATGTTTGGAGCGGAGTGACTCCATCAGCGTCATAGATTGCCATGATGTTTATTAAATCACTACCGGTTTGAGAAACATCCCCGTACATTACCTGATTGACTAACCCTTTATAGACTGGCGAAGTTCCCGACATGGGTTTGACGTTCACCTCTGCTATTACTGTTGCTTTCATGCTGCTGCCCACAGCAGGTAAAATTCCAAGGCATTGAGGCACTGGTTCGTTGTATGCACTATAAATCATTGTACCGTTTTCGGATATTCCAGAAGAATGCCCGCTGTCAAACAAATAGGCGTCTGTAAATCCTTGTGATAGACACCATTGCGCGGCTTGCAGTTTAGTATATCCGCTTTGCGCTTCCAGTCCTTCCGATACACATAGCCAGATGGAACCATCTGCTTTTACTCCAAGCATGGACCACGGCGCTTGATTTGTGTTATCGAGGCTTGAATTAACTACACCCGATTGAACAAGGCGATTAGCATAATAGAATTTAATGCCGTTCAGTGTTACAAACTGAAACCCTTGCGTTGTCATGACAGCGTCAACAAGGTCCTGCGGTGGGGCAGAAGTATTGCCGCTTGGATCGCAGTACTGAAATCCAGCCGAGCAATTCATCGCTGCTTGCCATCCGTAACTTTCTTCCTGTTGTAGTGGAGTTGCGAGTTGATATACTCCATTAGAAGGCGCGGGAGTTATTGCTAGCTGCGACTCTGTGGTTTGTATGGTGTGAACGACTACTTGTGGAGCAGGCGTTGGACTCGGTGTCGGAGCAGGCCCCGTGTAGACGGTCAAATACGCCGCGGAACACCAGCCGGTCAGGCCGTCGCTGCGTTGGATTTGAATCCAGCTTCCGTCGGATGTAATGGAGAGTCCGCTCACGATATCATTGTGTTGTAAAGTCCCGATAATAGAGTTGGTTGTCCCTGGCCCGGATCGAATGTTCAAAACATTAGCCGTTACCTGGTAATAGGCGCTGACTGTTGGCGGGGTAGGTGTTGGATCAGGAGATGGCGGGAGTGTCCCGGCAATGTAATTTGCAAAGTCAGCCGCCGTGCCGTTGAAATAGTCCAGATCGACGTTTCCCGAAACTGTGCCATATGTTCCGCCATCGCCGTTTGACGTCCACTGCCAAAGGAACCAATTTGTCCATGGTGGCGGAATGGCGGGCTTGGATACTTGGTAATTGGCGATCCATAATTTATAGTTCAGCCATGAGGAATTCGTAGAGGCTATGCTGTCTTTCCAATAGTTATAGCCTGTATATATCAGCACATCATCTTTCCATGGCCATGGATTGATGGCTTCGTGGAGATACGTAATAAAGCCATAGACATCCGATGCAGTTAGAACAACAGGATTGCCTTTTGCGTCTTTTCCTTGATATTCCACATCCACACATGGCGGCAGTTCGCCCGGGTCGGATTGCAACAGGCTGGCAAAGACATTGGCTTGTTGGCGGATCGAGAGGCCACTCGAAGACGGGTACAGATAGTGGTATCCGCCGCGCGGTAACAGCCCTTTTGATTCCTTCCAAATCTTTGAAAATGCGGCATCCGGGTTGTATCCGATGGAAACGCGGGTATACATGAACTTAACGCCGGCGTTTGCCATGGTGCTCCAATTGATTCCACTCCCGGCTGCATTGGGATCGGCTTCATAAGCGGAAAGATCCACGCCACCTACTTTTGTCGGATCGAGAATGTCAGTCATATCTCATCCTTTCCATCAAATTTTGAGATTCTTCGCCCGCTTCGCGGCTCACATCGTCCCGATGTCCTGCGGGAGAATGACATGTGGTAACAAGAATTTTGATTTTTAAAACACTCTCTTAGGATTGCCGGCTGTGCAATATGTACCAGAATTGCTCCTTTATGATTATACAACAGTTATGGTCTCCAATGCTCGGCTGGCCCCGTAAATTGACGAAAGGGTATGGGAGAGAATGAAACCTGTGACCTTGTTTTTACAACCCCACCCTATGCGCCGTCACCCAGAACATGGCGTTTAGGATTTGCAGCCGGTACATGATGTGCTTATACCAGAACAAAAAGCGTCCATCGATGCCATAGTACAAACGAGTCCACCAGTCGGAAGGCGGATAGAGTACCAGGAAAACGAATCTCAAGTAGCCGGTGCGCTTCCATTCCCTGATGCTTCGATGCGGCCAGCCCGGTGGATAACGGTTGGCCCCGCGAGGAGAGGCGAGACACCGTTTCAGGGGAATCAAATCTGCGTATTGTTCGGGCGGCGGCGTCATGCTGTAGAACAATTCCAGACGACTTAGAATGTCCTTATGATTTTGTCGAATATAGTTCCAATCAAATTCTTCTGCATGATATTCGACAAGACTCACGATATCTGCAATCCACTTAAGCTGGAGAGGTTTGCCGGCGTTGGCAAGAAACAGGTGCTTTGTTAAGTGTCTGGATAAATACAGGAGCGTATCCATTGGCGTTGAGGTGTGGATGATATGATCTCCCATCTTTATGGCTTGTGGCGGCTTGTCGAAGCCTTCGAATTCCGGGTCGGGTGAGTTGCCTTTTGCAAATTTCCCTTTAGGATCGTAGTGATGCAGTTCCACGCGGGGGCTGAGTCCATTTCTCGGCGGCGAATCCAAAATCAATTCCGGCGGGATCCGTTTTGAAGTCTCGACCGCAGCGGAACTGCTAAAGCCTGCATCCGATAGCAGGTGAAAGGCGGTCAAAATATCCTTCTGCTTCAACAGAAGGTCTATGTCGCTCACGTGGCGCAATGCGGGGTCAGGATAGTATCGATAAGCGAGTGCCAAGCCTTTCAATACCAATGTCTGGATTCCGTTTTCTTCAAATACCGAATCGATTTCTGCCAGCGTCCATGCATAAGTTTGATTGATTGCGCGTTGGCGTAGGTATAGCCCTTTGAGAATGTTCTCCGTTTCATCCGGAATGACAAGCCCGGCCTGATGGATGTGATACCAAAGCAATGCTCCCATCCCATGTTGTTCTGCTTCGGATGGCAACTCCTGCCAGGCGGTGAACTGGTTTATTTGCGGATCCAATTCCTGATAAAAGACCGGATGTCCCTCGGCGCGCGCACACAATGCCAGCAGGCGATAGATCTGTTCTAGCTTTGCTGAATCGTCTTTTGAATCCATTTGCTTGCCATCTCGATGTCTGAATAGATGAGTTGATATGCTGCCACTCGGCTTGCCATGCGCGATGCGGCGGCCATGCCGTAATCGGGAAAGTTACGGGCATTGACCAAATGCTGGAGAAGCTGGAACAAGATTCCGGCACGCGTGAGGCGTTTCGCTTGGAAAGCGGCATCAGGCTCATAGCGCGGAAAAATTATCAGGCGCGGCGCAGCCGTCGCTTGAATTCCATCGGGGTGGAATAACGACGGTTCGATCCATACACTATCATTGTCGAAATGTAAGAAGCCCGCCGCGCCGCGGTCCTTCAGCCATTTTTCCCAAACGAACGATGAGCCGGACTTCAGCACGATGGAACGACAAAAGCCAGAGATGTTGTTGCTGTCTAGCGGCATGGAGATGACTTCGTCGGTCAGGTAATTCATTCCGCTGGCAGTGAGCCAGGCCGCCAGCGTGGACTTGCCGCTGCCGCTTTTGCCGCACAGCACCAATCCGCGCTCCTGATGCGCCAACGCCGCGGCATGGAACACCAGCTGCGTGGATGCGGCGCCGTTGAGCTGCATGAGGCCATCCTGCATCAACTCGAAAAGTACCTGGTCGAACTTGAGCTTGGATTGAAACGCTTCGCCGTCGCG
>JBJKOR010000378.1:0-1511 GCA_046707185.1 Anaerolineales bacterium
GCTATACATACCGCCTTTCGGATACCAGACGCCGTGCGCCAGTTCGGTATATGGCATCATCGAAAAGGTGGCGGGTGCCTCGAACGGACTCAAGCCCATATACACATCCTGAAACGTGAACGCGGCTTTCAAGCGCGGATCATCGAAATATGCCGACAAATTGCGGTAATGATTTGTCAGCGGCTTGAGTTGATAAAGAAGCGGCAGGTTGGCGAGCTTAAAGAAATCCGAAGCCTTGCGAAAATCCGGCTTGACCAATCTCTCGATGCCAAGATGATAGTGACGATCCCCTTCTTCCATATAACGGAGCAGCCCTTGAAAACTGCCTTGCTCGAAAGTTTCAAGCTGTTCCTGCAAGGATTTCATATCGGACGTAAGCGCCAGTTGTCGGCCATCATCAAAGACCAAATGATAGGTCGGGTCGACGCGCCGCAAGTCGAGAACATCATGCATCGAAACGCCCAGCGCAGCAAATTCGGATTCATACAATAGCGGCATAACCAACAACGTGGGTCCCGTATCGAAGTGATGTCCGTCGCGGCTGATGCGATCACAACGTCCGCCGGGATGAGAATTCTTTTCGATGATGGTCACATGCAGGCCGCGTTTGGCGAGATGCGTTGCGGCGGTCAATCCACCAATTCCCGCGCCGATGACAAGAATGTTTTTTACTTTCACTGTTTTCCAACCTTCATAAATTGTGGTGCCATTTTAGCAATTGGATTCGTAACAGAGAAGGAAAGCAATGCTGTCAACGTGGAGCATGCCATCCGAACTCCGGCCCGCAAACTTTTTCGTTCGGGATACGAGCAACGCAAGCAGTAATGATCGCGTTCGATGCTGTCCAGCATCCATTCGAAGCGCGCCGTGTAAGCGAAGCCTGCCAGACGGCAGCGCCAATTCCTGACCTGCGCGGTACATTCACGCGCGGCTTTGAAATAGCCGCGCGCCAATTGAACTCGTCCGCAGACCCACGCGCGGTAGGCATCGCTGGTCACATCTTGCGGCGAAATTCCGCACTGTGCGAGAACTTCCTGTGGAATGTTAAAGTAACCGGCTTGTGCATCTTCGACCGCATCTCTCAGCATGTGGACGATATGTGCAGCAGTCACCGCCAAATAGCGCGCCTCGTGCCGCGGCGAAGGATCGTCATGGCCAATGAAATAATAGAGGGCCTCGGTCACTGCCACGGCCAGTTTATGGGAATAGGCTGATAGTTCCACTTGAGAAATCTGCTTACCGCGCCGCCCCGCGTCGAAAGCCATGACATCCAGCATGTTTCGCAGATAAGTTTGCAATCCGCTATCCGGCCCGGCATCGTGGCAAATCAAATCTGCCAACATCCGTTCCTCCGCACAAAGATCCGATGGAACTTCGCCGCGATAGCATTTCTCCAAAATGGATCGCTGGCGTTGGACGAATACGCCTCGTTCCGGACCCGAAGCGGTTTCTGCATCGACGATATCATCCACCCATCGGAAATACCCGTACGCCCGATACGCGTCAGCGGC
>JBJKOR010000379.1:0-3399 GCA_046707185.1 Anaerolineales bacterium
ACGCCGCTTTGTGCTAGCTCAAATGCAACGTCCCCGCCAACAGCGCCACAACCAATCAACGCCACCCGCTTGTCTCGAAACAGGCTTGTTGCCCCTCCCCTCGACAAGAGATACATCTTGTCCATTCGTACCAGCGCAAGTGGAACAATTTTTTCCGCATTTCCTTGATCATTCAACGGATGGCCCGTTCCCACGCCAGAAAATAAAACCCCGAATAATACATCACCGCCACTGGGCCGCGGAAGTCCAAATATAACAACCTCATCACTCTTGTATTTGCGCGTCAATCGCTTTAGAAGTTTTCTGTTATGGGGTGAGACATGTTCTTTAACAATTTTCTGAATGTCTTCAACGGTTAAAGGTTTGCTCCGGAACAAGTCAATAAAACTACCCTTTTCCAACGGCACATAAATACCATTTTCATGTGCTTTGGTTTTCAAGTCGATTCCAAAGTCCATGGCTGTAGAGTCATCATCACTGACGTAAGCAATATCTACTCCATCGGATTTTCCGCCCAGCCGAGCGACAACAATTATTCTTGCATTGCCATTGGGGTTGATAAGGGACTTTATAGGCGTGGTGGATTGATAAGCACGCCAATAGGCATCGAACTCATCAACGAAATCCCACTTGTTTTCTCCCGAAATCCCTTCTGCGATCACAGCCTTTGATCTGCCGATAGCATCTGCTAATACTTGATCAGGCACCGAATTGTTTAAAACTAAGTTTTCCTTATCTGCATAACAGACATATCCATCAGGTTCGACATGCGGGATACAACGTGACAAAGATTCAGGCGCAAGCATAACCATTGGAAGACTATATGGAAAATTCCCGTCAAGCCCAATGTGAATTTGTGCAACTTCCCCATTTATAAGAATTTTTGCATCTGCGACGACAAGGCTGCCCCTTTCGAAGGCAGCCTTGTTCTTGTTTGTAATTTGCAAATCGATGACATCATCGTTCGACCGCAAGGCGAGCAGCTGTTCTTCTAAGTATTTCCTTTTCTCACCTTCTGCTGCTCGCATAGACGTTACGCAGCACTGCTGGATGAAATGATGGCAGGCCCTCTTCTTTGTGCAGTTTTTTCAATTTCAGGGACTGGGAAATCATCGCCAAATTCTTTTCTTAATATTTTGCAGGCTTCACGAGGATCAGTTTCATCACAGGCTTCAGTCATCGCGTCTCGAAGGTTTTCAAGCCTATCTTTGAAGTTTGTCATTTGTACATCGGTCATCTTTGAAAACAAGTCGTTGTATGGTTGAACTGGCAACTGAACATTAAGCCGATATAAGGTTCTCCCGTCTTTTTCTGTCACAACATGAAACTGACTTAGCATAGTGTTTAGAAGGTTGAGTGTAGCGTCCAAATCATTATATGCATAGGTCAACTTCACAGGGTCTAAAAAAGTCTTTGCTATTGAAAACCACCGATAACCGCTCACTGTCAACCCAATACCAATCGGAGCTTCATGCCCATCTGGGGAGAACTTCACGTCCTTCCAGCGTTTAAGGCTTCGGATTACGCGGCGAAATTGCGCGCGATCATCTTCATCCGAAAATCGTTCGCGAACGACTTTTATCAACCCTTTTGGATCATCGATTTCCCATTTCCTCTCCTGTACAGTTGAGGCTTGTTTTCCTCTAGCCAGATAAATGTTCGAGGAGTAACCATCCCCAGCATAAACGGCAAAATCAACGTGATAACAAGGCTCTTTATTTATGTGATATTGCACTGTAACACACGGTGTCTTTATTTTGACGTCGTCCGTATGTCCATACAATGCATCGTATACCCATTGCTTTACAACAACAGGATCGGGATAATCGTTCTTGTTGATTTCAAATTCGAGTCCCACGTCAATATCATAATCGCTATCTAACGGCTTAACACCCAAACTCATTGCATACCCTCCCTTGTTGAACTGGCTGAATTTTGGAGGATCTGCAAATTTCTCTTTCAATCCGTTCTCAAGTTTATCAATTAAGATGTCGCGCTTTTCTCGCAATATGTCGTTTTCATCATCCATCTTAATTTCATCGTGAAATTCCTCGAAATAGGGTTGTAGGCTTGCCATGTGCATTCTCCTGTTTGTGAAAGGATCCTATGCAATATAACGTGCATATCATAGCATCAATAATATTCTGAAACAACATGCAGAACTATTGTTCTAACATTATTCTTATACACGAATGTTTTGCTTTTAAAACGTAAAAGCCCCTGATTTTCAACTGAATCAAGGGCTCATAGCTTATATAAAGCGATACCTCCTCAAGTAACTTTGCAATCGTTCGTGTGAGATCACTCTGCCACTTGTGTTCTCCATCCAATTTCCATCAGCCAATGGCGTGTAAATCAAAGGCTTCTGCTTTGGCATCAGAAAGCCGCATTGAAATGATTGATGAGTCTCAAAAGATCGTCGGCGTTCTTCTTGTTTCGTTCGGAATATCTCCCGCTTGCTCAACGGCGTTTCAGACAACTCACCAGTTATCAACGGTAATTTTTGGTCTCCGACGCCAATGCCTTGATAAACCATACCCGAACTTGGCTTCACTTTTACATGAAGACTCTTCCCAGCGCAAGTGATACCCGCGCATTTGGGTCCCATTCCCCTGGCAATACTGGCAGGAGACTTCAGAACCCGACCACACTTTTTGCATCTTGGCTTTCCTTCCATTGTGATCCTCCTAAACAGAATACACCAGCCCAAGTACTGCACCTGGGCTGGTGTCGTTTTAGAACAGTGAGATTTGATTTTGTTCCGCCTGCTTGGAACGCCCACGGCTGCCTGACCGCACTGCAACTTGCCTTTGAGACATCCAGTCTGCCCACGAACTGACTGTGGGCGTTTCTGGAACCGGCAACGGCGCGCTCGGGGCTGTCGGGCATCCCATGGGCGAGTTGGAGATAACCACTTCATCGGCGAAGAGCGATTGCAGATCGGGCAGGTCGGCAGATTCCAGCGCTTCGCGCGCCAGTTTCATCAAGATGTCGCCGTCCTCTTCTGGAACGATAGCGCCTCCCACTTCGTCCCCGTAGAGGAGTTGCGCCGCTTTCATCTTCTGCCCCATCAACGCCAGCGCGCGCGCTTCCATCGCATCGTTGTAGACCGAGAAGATTGCCTTTACAGGTTTGGTCTGACCCAACCTCCACACTCTCCGAACAGCCTGCCATAACGTGTAGAGTGAATACTCAATCTCTCCGAATACAACAGAGGAGAAGGCAATCAAATCGAGGCCGGTCTCAACTAGACGTGGATTGACGACCAACGCATCCAATCCAATGACACGCTTCGCAATCCATTCTTCGCGCTTGCGCGGATTGACTCCGCTGTGCAAGACCTCGGCGCGCACGCCTCCATCCCGCAGGATTTTCAGGATGCGGTCTTGAATATCGCGC
>JBJKOR010000380.1:0-7400 GCA_046707185.1 Anaerolineales bacterium
TTCAATCTCCGGCGTGATCGGGCACAACTCGCCTTCGCCGCCGCGCGCGGTATTCGTGATCCAATGCGGCGAGGTGCGGTACATGGCCGTCAATACGCGTCCGCCGATAACCACCGCGCGAATATCGCGTCCGGGCTTCTCGATATATTCCTGGATATAAAAGACTTGATGCTGCGTTGAGCCAAGCGTGGCTTTGTGCTCAAAGATTGCTTCCGCCGCGTCGCGATCGTTGATCTTCGCCAACAGGCGTCCCCACGAACCGACCACGGGTTTGGCAACTGCTGGATAACCAAGTTTTTCCAAAGCGTCCAGCGCGGACTCCGGCGTGAACGCCACCACATTGCGCGGCTGCGGCAAACCGGCTTTCATCAGTAAAGTACTGGTGTTTAATTTATCGCCGCATGCTTCCGCCACCTCAACGGTATTCACGGTCGGCACGCCAAACGCGTTCAAAATCCGCAACGCATACAGCCCGCTGGTATAACTGATGCTGCGTTCCAACACGGCATCATATTGTTTCCAGTGATCGGAATCATCGAGATCAAAATGAATCAAACGATCATCGAGTCGGTCAAAGTCAATGCCGCGTTTTTCGAGCGAAGCGAATATCCATTTTTCTTCCACGCGCACGCGCGAAAAAAGTACGCCTATTTTCAATCTTCGTTGCATCATGTTATTGGTAGGGGCGAAGCATGCTTCGCCCCTACTCACCCCAATCTTCCTGCTCCATGGGTGCGAGTTGCACCGCGGCAGGATCAATTCCGGTCACTTCCAAATCCACGCCGCAATCGGGACAAACAATAATCTCACCGACTTCGGTTCCGTCTTCGAGCGTGATTTCAGCAGCACATTCGGGACAAGATATAGCAGACATTTTTTATTCTCCTTTGACTTTTGATTTTGCAAATTGAATTTGTTTCTTTACCGATTGGGGACTCGTTCCGCCAACCGAATTTCTCTTTTCAACCGATTTCATCGGATCGAAAACTTCATATATATCCGCTTCGAACGCGGGACTGAGGGTTTGATACGCTTCGAGCGAGAGTTCATCCAGCCCAATCCTTTTCTCGGTCGCGGCTCGGACAGCTTTGCCTGCGATCGCGTGCGTCTCGCGAAACGGAATGCCTTTCCCAACCAGATAATCTGCCAGGTCAGTTGCCATCATGAACGGATCAATTGCAGCGCTCATTTTTTCAGGATTTACAACAATCGTTCCTAATGCGCCTGCGATAACGGGCAACACACCCAGCAAAATATCGGTGGCTTGAAAGACAGAGTTTTTATCTTCCTGCAAATCTTTATCGTATGTGGATGGCAATCCTTTGAGCGTGGCAAGCAAACCGGTTAACAAACCGATCAATGTACCTGCCTTGCCGCGCGTCAGTTCGAATACATCCGGATTCTTTTTCTGCGGCATGAGACTCGAACCTGTCGAAAACGAATCGGATAACTCGAAGAATCCAAACTCGGCGCTGGTGTATAGAACGATTTGCTCGGCGAGTTTGCTCAAATGGACTCCAAGCATGGTGGAGCAAAATAAAAACTCGGCAGCAAAATCCCTATCAGAAACGGCGTCCATGCTGTTTTGCGAAACTTCCGCAAAGCCAAGCGACTTGGCTAATTCAATCCGATCGATTGGGATCGGCGTTCCGGCTAACGCGCCTGAACCTAAAGGCAGAATAGAAACACGTTTGATCAAGTCTGCAAGGCGTTCGCGATCGCGTTGTAGCGGCCAGAAACGACTCAGCCACCAATGTGCCAATAAAACAGGTTGGGCGCGTTGCAAATGGGTATAACCGGGCATGAGGTTCTCGCCAGCAAGTTCAGCTTGCTGAACGATTGTAGATTGCAGGTTGCGGATTACAGAATCAAGTGCAGGAATGGTTTGCAGCATCCACAACCGAAAATCCGTTGCAACTTGATCGTTGCGCGAACGACCCGTATGCAGTTTTCCGGCAGCGACACCGATCAACTCCGTGAGGCGGCGCTCCACCGCCGTGTGGATATCTTCGTCCGAGGCGGCGAAGGAAACCTTTCCGCTGGTGAATTCTTCTTTAACGGCAGCCAGCCCGAGGGCGATTTGAGCGTGTTCTTCATCCGAAAGAATCTTCGCAGTATGCAAAGCACCAGCCCACGCGATGCTTCCATCTACATCTTGAAGCGCCATGCGCTGATCCACCGGCAAGGATGAATTCAAATCCCACGCCGCGGCATTGAGTTTTTGAGCAAAGCGTCCGCCCCAAAGAGTCATAAGTTCTCCTTTGAGACCTGACAGGTTTTCAAAACCTGTCAGGTCCGCTAATCACGTTTGAATCTTGAATAATCCGGCTTGGGCATGTCAAGGCCGGAGATAGGCAAGCCGTTAAGGGCGCGGACTTTCAATGACAAACCAAATAATCGAATGAAGCCTTCGGCGTGACTCTGATCGTAAACATCTTCCTCGCCAAAGGTCGCGAAATCTTCACGATACAAACTGAATTTCGATTTGCGTCCCGCGGAAATGATGTTGCCTTTGTAAAGTTTGAGCCGTACGGCACCGGTGACAGGCCCTTGCGTGGCATCCACGAACGCATCGATTGCTTCGCGCAGCGGCGTGAACCACAAGCCGTTGTAGGCAAGCTCGGCATATTTGACCGCGACCATTTCTTTGAAGTGCATCGTCTCACGATCGAGAATGAGCGATTCAAGTTCACGATGGGCGAACAACAAAATGGTCCCACCGGGAGTTTCGTAGACACCATGTGACTTCATGCCAACGAGTCGATTCTCGACCAAATCAACGCGACCGACTCCATGTGCGCCGCCAATGGCATTCAGCCGTTCGACAATTTTTGCAGGCGAAAGCTTTTCGCCGTTGACCGCGACCGGCGTGCCGCTCTCGAATTCGATCTCGACATACTGCGGTTCATCCGGGGCATTCTCCGGCGAGGTGCTGATCTGGTACATCGACTCTTCCGGCTCGTTCCACGGATCTTCCAGCAGGCCGCCTTCATGTGAGAGATGCCACATATTCGAATCGCGGCTGTAAATGGATTTGACCGTTGCGGTCACAGGAACTTTATGTTTCGCGGCGTAGGCAATTGCATCTTCGCGCGAGCGGATTTCCCATTCGCGCCACGGGGCGATAATCTTGAGCCGGGGATCGAGTGCCATGACGGTTAACTCGAAGCGAACCTGATCGTTGCCTTTGCCGGTCGCGCCGTGTGCCACCGCGTCCGCCCCGACTTGATGCGCCACGTTTACGAGATGTTTCGCAATCAGCGGACGTGCAACCGATGTGCCCAGCAAATACTTGTGCTCATAGACCGCGCCGGCTTTGAGCATTGGGAAAAGATAATCAGAAGCAAATTCTTCTTTCATATCATGCATGACGAATTGAATCGCCCCGCTGTTCAATGCCTTTTGTTCGAGACCGCGCAAATCTTCATCGCCCTGGCCGACATCGGCGCAGAAGCAAACAACTTCACATCCATAATTTTCTTTGAGCCACGGCACGATCACGGATGTGTCGAGTCCGCCCGAATAGGCAAGCACAACTTTCTTCACTTGCGGTTTTGGTTTATCTTTCATGAATTCTCCTTATGACTTCAAAATAAAAACAGCCCTCCGAGAAGGAGGGCTGTTTTGGTTAACCTTATGATATTTCTGCGATTGTGTTATCGCTCCATCATCCAAACCAAACGCACCCAGTCTTCTCGAAGAGAAGCGGGCATCGGACGACGGGAACGCGGCAACACAAATTTACTGAACATATTGGGCGGTATTCTACCTGAAAAATGAAATGTGTCAATACCGAATTCTTGATTCGTCCGAAGCAAATTTTCAATCTGCTTTCATTGAGCTATCTCCAAATTTTAAATTTCAAGTGTCGTTGCGAGCGCAACGTTACAATCTCGAGTTTGCAAGTTAGCTGAGATTGCCACGTGGCGCCAAAGCGCCACTCGCAATGACATAAGTAAATTATGCATGTGCCTGCGATAAAACATAATCCACCATCAATGCTGGAATGTTGACGCCAGTCGTGGCGATGCTGTTGCGGAATTCCATGGTGTGATTCACTTCGTTCACGACCAAACCGTCAGCGGCTTCAAAAATATCAATCGCCAGCATCCCGCTTCCGACGGCGTGCGCGGTGCGCTCGCAAATATCTTTTAGCTCCGGCGTCAATGGACAATTCGATGCCACACCGCCGCGCGCCGTATTGGTGATCCAGCTTTGCGACGTGCGATAAATGGCGCCGATTGCTTCCTCGCCGATGACAAAGGCGCGGATGTCGCGTCCCGGTTTATGAATATATTCCTGAATATAAAAAACTTGATGATTGATTCCCAGCGCAGCTTTATGCTCAACGAATGATTCCGCGTCCGAGCGATTCTCAACGAGGGCAAGCAGTCGTCCCCACGACCCGACAACCGGCTTCAGCACACACGGATATCCCACCGCCTCGACCGCCGCCAGCGCAGACGGTTCGTCGAACGCCATCAACACGCGCGGCGTTGGAATTTTATTCTTGACCAAAATCTGACTGGTCACATATTTATCGCCGCAGCGCTCTGCCAAAATAGACGGGTTGACCACCGGCACATCATGCGCTTCAAAAATGCGCGAGATATAAAGTCCGCGTGAATAGGAGATGGAACGCTCGAAGACCAGGTCAACCTGCTGCGGCAATCGAGAAATATCGAAGTAATGCTCGCCGTCGAGAATGCGAATCACTTCCACGTTCGGTCGTTTCTCCAATTCTTCCAGCAAAAGTTTTTCTTCTGGACGCAAGCGCGTCATAAGAAATCCAAGACGAGTCATTTTTCTCCTTTATGAATCGGAGCGCAAAGTCTCTAGACTTTGTGAACCCGAAGTCTGGAGACTTCGGACTCCGTTTAATACCTGAATAATTTTTTCAGTCATTTGGCTTGTTGTTAACTTGCTGCCAAGATCGGGCGTCTTATGCAGTTTTGTGTCCGTTAGCTCGCCTTCGCTTAAGGTTGTATCTAAAATTTCCATCATGTCTCCAGTGCAAAGATAAAATAAAAACGCTCCCAAGTCGGGGAGCGTTTTGGTTGTATGCCAATAGATATAATAAACTACTAAATCTTGATCTATTCTATTTTCTGCTCAACCGAAACAAGCCCGAACCCGACAACATAAGTTGCAAGGTTGGGCGTGCGCTTAGACCGGGCCTCCATCGAGATACTTGCTTTATCTCTAAACATATTGGGCGGTATTCTACTACGGTTGTTATGCAAGTCAATACTCTTGATCTTAAATTTTTGTTAGAGATAAGCCGGGTTGTATAATGCCTGATGCCATCCGGCAGAATGGAAGTATAATCCCCCTGAGCTACAAGATTTACGCATCCTGTCCCTTTCAGGAAGTTGGTGGCGGCCTTGAATTCTGTCAGGGGCACTTATAAGTTGATCGACCCATAAAGGAGACGATTATGGCTACAGAACGATTTGGAATATATAAGGTTGGCGGCAAGGATGTCACCATTGTCGGCGAGGATGTTAAAGT
Organism: Anaerolineales bacterium; assembly: GCA_046707185.1. Taxonomy (GTDB): domain Bacteria; phylum Chloroflexota; class Anaerolineae; order Anaerolineales; family Villigracilaceae; genus Fen-1038. Next base: position 5,512 of record JBJKOR010000380.1, read on the forward strand.
GGGAGAGACTGCGCCGGATTTCAGCGTGCATGCGCTGGATTGGTCGGTGAAACGCGGGCTGGCGGATACCGCTGGCAGGGTGCGGATTATCGCACCGGTGCCGTCCCTCGATACTGAAGTGTGTGATCGTGAAACGCGGCGGTTCAATCAGGAAGCGGCCGCGCTCAGTAGAGATATTATCATTGAAGTGATTAGCATGGATTTGCCATATACGCAGAAACGCTGGTGCGGTGCGGCTGGTGTGGAGCAAGTGATGGTTCTGTCTGACCATATGGCTGCAGAGTTCAGCGAAAAGTATGCGGCATTGGTTAAGGAACGCCGCATTTGCCGCCGCGCCGTGTTCGTTGTCGGTAAAGATGATAAAGTCGCTTATGCGGCGTATATGCCGACGTCGGGTGATGAGCCTAATTATGCCGAAGTTATCGAGGCTGCCAAGCAGGCATTAGGTTAGCGGTGTCGAGTAAGGAGCAGGAAATGCCTACAGTGATCAGGAGATCAGAGACCATCACGCTGGGCGAAAAGCGCCGCGAGATTCTCCAAGCCGTGAGTTGGCAGGTGACCCAGGGCGTTTGGAGTCCGCCAACGGATGTGTATGAAACCAAGAAGGAATATGTCGTACGTGTCGAAATTGCCGGAATGCGCGAGTCGGATTTCGAGGTCGTCTTCGAGAATGGCTTCCTGTTCATTAGCGGTGTCCGGCCCGATGTCGCGGAGCGACGCGCCTATCATCAGATGGAAATCCGTTTTGGAAAATTTTCGACGACTGTTGCTGTCCCAGGACCGGTCGATCTGGATCAATCCGAAGCACAATATAAAGATGGCTTTATGACTGTTGTATTGTCAAAGGCGAAACCTAGAGAAGTCAAAGTTGAGGAGTAATGCCTGCATCGCGCTGGCAAGCCAGCATGGCTGAAATGTTCGAGTGGATGGGACAGACCGAAGAGGAGCTGAAGATGCTCGTGCCTTCGGTCCTATCTCGATTCTCCAAAAAGGAAGATGTCCAGAATAAATCGGAAGATGCGCCAAAGGACGAAGCGCCAAAGTATCCGGAAGTTTTGCCGATCCTGCCGCTACGCGGGTTGGTGGTTTATCCGCAGACGGCTGTGCCGCTGACGGTCGGACAACCGCGTTCGATCCGCCTCGTGGACGATGTGGTGGCCTCCGATAAATTGGTCGGCCTCGTTGCCGCAACCAATCCCGAACTTGAAACGCCCGGGCCGAATGAGCTGTATAAAGTTGGCGTCATTGCGACTGTGCATCGCTTATTGCGCGCCCCGGATGGGACGGTGCGCTTGTTGGTGCAGGGCATGGATCGTTTCCGGTTGGGCGAGTTTGTGGCCGAAGAACCGTATCTCAAAGCCAAGGTTGAACTGACTCCGGAAATGATCGAGGAAGGTCTGGAGATCGACGCGCTGGCGCGCAATGCGCGTGACCAATTCCAGCAAATCACGCAAATGATCCCTTCGTTCCCGGAGGAGTTGGTCAATTCGATCACGACGCTGGAGGACCCGCTGCAAACCGTTTACACGATTGCCAACTTTCAACGCATCGATTTGAAGGACGCGCAGGAAATTCTCGAAATCGATTCTGTCAGCGAAAAACTTCGCAAGTTGATTGGCTTGTTGGTGCGCGAAGCCGAAGTTCTGACACTCGGTCAAAAAATCCAAAACGAAGCGCGTGGTGAAATCGAAAAGGTCCAACGCGAATATTATCTGCGCGAGCAGATGAAGGCGATTCAAAAGGAACTGGGCGAGAAGGACGAACAAGCCGCGGAGGTCGATGAATTTCGCAAGAAGATCGAAGATGCCAGGATGCCGGAAGAAGCCAACAAGCAGGCGCGCACCGAGTTGGATCGTCTTTCGCGTTTGCCAACTGCCGCGGCGGAATAC
>JBJKOR010000381.1:0-1741 GCA_046707185.1 Anaerolineales bacterium
GCGTAAACACTGCCAGTGTCGTGATCGCAAAATTTAGCGGCGCCCGCGTCATCGTCGTGGGATCGAACGCAAAAAAGTTGGAGCTGTCCCAATCACTGGGTGCGGATGTCGTGATCGATCGTTCAAAGGAAGAAGACTGGTCGAAGGCCGTATATTCCGCCACCGATAAACGCGGCGCGGATGTTGTCGTGGATAACGTCGGCGCCACTTTCCCGCTGAGTTTCCGTTCACTGCGCAAAGGCGGAAGGTTGCTCACAGTCGGCAACAGCGGCGGGCCAAAGTTCGAGATCGATAATCGGTTTATATTCGCCAAACATCTTTCCGTCATCGGCTCGACCATGAGCCCGATCAAGGATTTTGTCGCGGTGATGGATTTGGTAACCGCCGGGAAACTGCGCCCCGCGCTCGATCAGAGTTTTCCGCTAAAAGAGGCTGCCGCCGCGCAAAAGCGTCTCGAGTCTGGCGAACAATTCGGGAAGATCACATTGAACATCGAATAAAGCCGCAATGACCTTTTGTAAACACTTACTGAAAACCCATTCGCCGTCTGGGAGCGGCATGGGGACGATTGCGTCGATCGTTTTTGCACTTCGCTATGAACTGGCGATATTTGAAACCAGCAGCAACACTTTGGCATACTTCCAAATCCGCTGCGAGACCAAGCTCGCAAAAGATCCCAGGATCGTGATATAGTCGTTCTGCGGGGTATGCACAGGCGTTTGCCGAAGCATACCCCGCTTTTCGTCGAAATTCAAAAGAGCCAAGCCCAGATAAGGAGCAAGTAAGTATGGAACCCATGAAGTTGCCGGGACCCAACGCCCGCGCATTGATCAAACGAGATTCATCCGTCATTTCGCCTTCGTACCCGCGCAGTTATCCGCTTGTGGTCGATCACGCCAAAGGCTCGGAAGTGTGGGACGTGGACGGCAACCGCTTCCTCGACTTTATGTCAGGCATCGCGGTCACATCCACCGGACATGCACATCCGAAAGTTGTCAAAGCCATCCAGGAACAAGCGGAACAATTCCTGCATATCTCGTCAGACTTCTATCACACCAAATGGATCGAACTGGCAGAAAAGCTGGATGAGATTGCGCCGTTCAACGAAGCCGCGGTTTCGTTCATGACCAATTCCGGGACCGAGGCGGTCGAGACCGCCATCAAGCTGGCGCGTTACCACACAGGCCGATCCAACTTCATCGGCTTCACCGGTGCATTCCATGGACGGACGATGGGCGCCGTTACCTTTACCGCCAGCAAGCCGACGTATCACGGCGGCTTCTATCCACTGATGAACGGCGTGGTCCACGCGCCCTATCCGAATCCGTATCGTCCCGTTCTGGAGAGAAGGAGCGGTGAAGATTACGGCGAGACGGTTGTCCGTTATATCGAAGATCAAATCCTTGGGCCCATTCTCCCGCCCGATGAAGTCGCGGGTATCCTCGTCGAAACGATCCAAGGCGAAGGTGGATACATCGTCCCGCCGCCCGGCTTTTATCCCGCGCTGAGAAAGTTATGCGATAAGCATGGCATCCTGTTGATGGTGGATGAAGTCCAATCGGGCATGGGGCGCACCGGTGAGTGGTGGGCCATCGAACATTTTGGCATCGAGCCGGATATCGTCACCGCCGCAAAAGGAATCGCTTCCGGCGTCCCGCTGGGTGCGTGCATTGCGCGTCAATCCATCATGGACTGGGAACGCGGTTCACATGGCAACACCTATGGCGGCAACCCGCTGGCG
>JBJKOR010000382.1:0-2476 GCA_046707185.1 Anaerolineales bacterium
CAAGCGTCAGCACGCTGGCACACGAGCTTGGACATTCGATGCACTCGTATCTCACCTGGAAGAATCAGCCGCTGGTTTATTCGGATTACTCGCTGTTCGTGGCGGAGGTCGCCTCGAACTTCCATCAGGCCATGGTGCGCGCGCATCTACTGAAAACAGTCAAAGATACAAATTTCCAGATCGCCCTGATCGAAGAAGCGATGCAAAACTTCTTCCGCTACTTTTTCCAGATGCCGACACTGGCGCGCTTCGAACTGGAAACTCACCAACGCCTCGAACGCGGCGAAGCGCTGACCGCCGACTCGATGATCGACCTGATGGCGGAACTGTTCACCGAGGCTTTTGGCCCCAAAGTGAAAGTGGATCGGCCTCGGGTTGGGATGGTGTGGTCCACCTTCAGCCACCTTTTCTCAGATTATTACGTCTATCAATACGCCACCGGAATCTCCGGAGCGCACGCACTTTCGGGACGTATCTTACGCGGCGAACCCGGCGCGGTGGAGGATTATCTCGGCTTTCTCAAGTCAGGCGGATCGGCGTATCCGTTGGACATCTTGAAGAAAGCCGGCGTCGACCTGACCAAGCCAAAACCTGTCGAAGAAACTTTTGCCGTGATGGAGAGTTATATTGATCGGTTGGAAGGATTGGTAAGCTAATGTCATTGCAAGCGCCGGCACCCGAAGAGTGCTTAGGCGCGTGGCAATCTCATTTTACAAGATATTGCTTTGTTGCTTGGTCTCGATACATCGCCTTCGGCGACACTCGACCAGCGCTCAGCGCGACGCTTCTCGCAACAACATATAAAATTTTTTAATTGGAAATCATAATGCCACAAACACAAATTGCATGTCCACACTGTAAACAAATGATCACTGCCAACGTCGAGCAGCTTTTCGATGTGACATCCGATCCGGGAGCCAAACAGCGGCTGCTCGGCGGCGTCTCGAATATGGCCCATTGTCCATACTGCGGATACGAGGGCCGACTTGCCACACCGATCGTCTATCACGATGCAGATAAAGAACTGTTGCTCACCTATTTCCCGCCGGAACTCGGAATGCCGGTCAACGAACAGGAACGGTTGATTGGCCCGATGATCACACAGATCACTGACCGATTGCCGTCCGAAAAACGCAAAGGCTACTTGCTCAAACCGATGGCTAACCTGACTTTCGAATCCATGGTGGAAACCATCCTCGGCAAGGACGGCATCACGCCGGAAATGATCAAATCCCAGCAAGACCGTCTGGGCCTGATCGACCGGTTGCTTCAAGTCACATCCGCGGACGTGCGCAGTGAATTGATCAAGCAAAACACGAAACTGATCGACGAGCAATTCTTTGCCCTGTTCAGCCGATTATTACAGGCGGGCGCTCAGAGCGGACAGGAAGAACTGGCGAAGCAAATGTCGGACCTGCAAAAGCAGTTGATGACAGAGACCGAATACGGCCGCCAGTTGCAGGAACAGGTCGGTGAATTGGAAGCCGCCGCGAAGTCGCTGCAGGAAGCGGGACAAAAGCTGAACCGCGAGAAACTGCTCGATATGATGATCCAGGCTCCGAGCGATGCACGCGTCAAGGCATATGTCTCGCTGGCGCGCAATGGCATGGATTACACCTTCTTCCAAAACTTGACGAACATGATCGATAAAGCATCCGGCGATCAAAAGCAGAAGCTGGAGGACCTGCGCACCAAGCTTTTGGATTACACCGACGAGATCGATAAGCAGATGGAAACGCGCTACAAACAGGCGCAGGAATTCGTCGAAAAGCTTCTGGCACAAGACGATGTGGCAAAGGCAACCAAGGATAACTTGCAATCTTTCACGCAGGACGCCGTGGAAATTGTTCAACGATTGCTGCGAGAGGCGTCGGAGAAGAACGATTATGCACGCATGGGCAAATTGCAAAAGATGATGGAAATTCTGGAAGAGGCCTCCGCCCCGCCCGCTGAAGTGGCGTTCATCGAAAAATTGCTGGATGCGCCGGACGATGCCGCCATCGAAAAGATGCTAAACGAGAATGCGTCCACAGTGAACGATCAATTTATGGAAGCCCTGAATGGTTTGGTGGCACAAATCGAGTCACAGGCCGGTGATGGCAACGCGGAAGCAAAGGCAGTTGCCGATAAATTACAAAATGTCTATAAGGTCGCGTTGAAGTTCTCGATGAAGCAGAAGATGAAATGAAAATTGTAGGGGCACAGCGACGCTGTGCCCCTACAATTTATGCTGGCGCGGGTTGTTGACGCGCAATGTTCAACACAAAAAGTCCAAGGCCGGTAAATACAAATGCTGCGGGGAAAATGTAGAAGAGATCGAGTTTCACTAATTGGCTGGCAAGCAATGGTCCAAAAGAAAAGCCGATGTTCACGGGCAGATAAGCAAACGACATCACGCGTCCGCGAATGCTGATGGGCGCGGAAGACGACAGGACGTTGAACGAGATCGAAAAGACCGCGGCAGCGACTCCGCTGA
>JBJKOR010000383.1:0-1532 GCA_046707185.1 Anaerolineales bacterium
ATTTCCCATCATCGGTGCGGGAGGAGTCTATTCCAAAGAAAACGCCGAGGCGATGCTGGCAGCGGGTGCGTTGGCCGTTCAAATGGATTCCGTTTTGTGGCGAGGCTCTGAACAATGACAATCCAGATAGCAGGTGATTCCTGGTCAAAACTTTTCCATTATAATCACCGAAAAATTCCATTCCAGTGAGGTAACTATGGAACACAAATTGGCAATTGCGAATTCAAAAGCTCACAAGCCGCGTTTGGTGCTCACCCGCTACGTTCACAAAACCGTCTACGGCGATAATGCAATCGGCCGTTTCAACACCAAGGTTGCGGTAGCCATTACGAAGTCCGTTGGCTCGATGTGGTGCGCCTATGCCTTCGCCATCCTGGCGCTCATTTCCCTTCCAGCCGCAATCAAATCAGGCGACCCAATTATCATCATCGGTTGGATCGCCCAGACCTTCCTGCAATTAATATTGCTGCCCATCATCATCGTTGGTCAGAATGTGCAGGCTGCGGCCAGCGATGCGCGCGCCGAAAGTGACCACGAAACACTCATTGCCATTCACACTATTACTTCTGAAGTTCACACCATTGCCGAGCAGCAAACCAAAATCCTGGAAATGCTCGCGGATAGAACCAATCTTTAGAATTCATTGAGTCCCGCTCGTACTGCGGAAATGTCAATCAATAGTTCCAATTATTGACGCCAAAAAACGTCCCATAGATAGAGGTAATCATGGCTGACAAATCATTGATCCCGGTTTCAAAAGCTCACAAACCACGCCTGGTCTTAAACCATCATGTGCATAAAACTGTCCACGGCGAACATGCGTTTGGCAAGTTCAACACCTGGCTCGCTGTAAAGATAACGAAATCCATTGGCTCGATGTGGGCGGCGTACATCTTTGCTGCGCTTGCGCTTGTCTCGCTCCCGGCCGCAATTCGATCGGGTAATATGCTTGTAATCGGGAGCTGGATAGCTCAGACTTTCTTGCAATTGGTTTTACTGCCAATCATCATTGTTGGTCAAAATGTGCAGGCTGCGGCCAGCGATGCGCGCGCCGAAAGCGATCATGAAACACTGATTTCCATCCACACCTTGACCACCGAAGTCCACACCATCGCCGAGCAACAAACCAAAATTTTGGAAATGCTTGCGGACAGAACCAATCTATAAGCCGCCCTTGAGTATCAAAACTTACTGAAAAGAATTCTCCTTTGTCATCTCAAACAAAGGAGAATTCTGCATTTATTTTTCCAGCCAGATCGTCACCGGCCCATCGTTATGAATTTCCACCAACATATGCCCGCCGAACTCTCCGCTCTGGGTTGGGACGCCATGACTGCTCAGCAATTCGATGAAGCGATCCACCAACGGTGCGGCGACTTTCGGTAAGGCCGCGTCCGTGAAGGATGGACGACGACCTTTGCGCGCATCAGCGTAAAGCGTGAATTGCGAAACGACAATCGCTTCGCCTTTCACATCCAACACGGACAGATTCGTCTTGCCCTGCTCGTCTTCGAAGATTCGAAGGTTGGCAA
>JBJKOR010000384.1:0-1674 GCA_046707185.1 Anaerolineales bacterium
ATTCTCCCGGCCGCGCGTTCCATATCATACAGAATTTGAATTTCATCTTTCTCGGGAACGTAGCTATCGATGATGAAATCATCGCAGGGCATCACTTGCTTTACCGCCTTGTATATCGCTTCGTACAGGGATTCCCGGTCGAGGCTGGCGGCAATGGCTCTTGTGGCATTGTAAAGGATGGCGCGTCGTTCCGCCAACTGGCTGACTTTTTCCTGCGCCCAAATCCGTTCCAAAGCCCCTCCACATTCACTGGCAAGCCCTCTAAGTGTTGCCAGTGAATCCTGCGTATACGCCCCGCGTTTATATTGTTGGATGGAAAGCACAGCGATCACTCGCCCGCCAAAGAGTACGGGGACAAACATTCCGGACTCGGCCCTGCGGTTTTGATCACCAAATCTGAGCTCCGGGTCTGTGATGGTTATGGCGCCGTTTGGTTTGATGAATCCATCCTCCGAAATGGCGCGCAGCATATTCGGAGATGGACGTTGAGGTGCAACATTCTTTAATTTGGTTCGTTTGCCATTGATAATGTCCACGCCCAGAAGTGGGCGCGGTTTTTCCCCCTGCTCTGGATCATACAAAATTACGTAACAGGCATCCCACCCCAGCAACTGATCTGCAGCATCCATGATGATCTCGGCGGCAATTTCAGCGCTGGATGTGGCGCTGAGACGCTGTCCAAGCTGGGCAAAAATGCGCCGTTCAATGCCAAGGTCCGCTTGATTCATCTGGCTTAATTATAAAGCTTTCCCCCAGGTTTTTGACTTGCAATTTGATACGATTTTGGATTACACGTTTCTTTGCCTGACGGCTTCGTAAAGGATCAGCGCTGTGGCAATGGATACGTTCAGGGAGTTGACTTTGCCAATCATGGGGATTTTGACGTTGATATCGGACTGCCGCAGCCAAAAATCGGTCAGGCCTTTATCCTCGGTTCCCACTGCGACTGCCAGCGGGCCGCGTAAATCCTGACGCGTATACTCTGCTTCGGCTTGCGGCGTGGCCGCGACGATTTTTATTCCCCGTTTCCGTAAAAATGCCAGTGCCGATTCGTTCGTCGTTTCCACGCTGGGCACCGCGAACAAAGCACCGCGTGAAGCGCGTACCACGTTCGGGTTATAAAGATCGGCGCGCGGGTCGCACAAGATCAAAGCATCCGCGCCTGCCGCGTCCGCTGTGCGCAGCATGGCGCCCAAGTTTCCCGGCTTCTCGATCGACTCAGCGACGACGATCAACGGCGGAACTTTTAGATCCAAATCTTCCAACGAAGACTTCGGGATTGGAAATACAGCCAGCCACCCATCCGGGTTTTCGCGATAGGAAATCTTCTCGAAGACCGCGCGGCTGACGGTAATGATTTCAGCGTTGGTGTTTTCGATTTGGCGCGCGGCCAGCTCGGGCGTGGAAAGAATCGTTCGCGGCTGATGGCCGCTTGCCAGCGCAAGGTTGATCTCGTCTACTCCTTCGACGAGCATTAAGCCATCGCGCTGGCGTTGTCTTTTGTCATCGCGTAGTTTGGTAATGTGTTTGATTTTGTTGTTTTGTGTGCTTGTAATTTGCATTTTTAGTGTATTATATTGACTACACGCATTTAAGTCGAGACAGGAATTGCACGCCATCCAATCGAAATGGATTGTCCAACATCAGTGTTGTCTCCTGCCTAAAGTATATCAG
>JBJKOR010000385.1:0-2332 GCA_046707185.1 Anaerolineales bacterium
AATCGGTGATTGGTAATTGGTAAATTGTGATATACCAATTACCAATTATCGTTTAACGGAGTTTCTTATGGATTTCTCTATCATCGCATCTGCTTTTGACACACTTCGCATCTCACCGCCCTCGAAGCTGACCCTGCTCGAAGCGCGGACTCTCTCCTCCGTGCATGTCCCGCCTTTTCCGCCCGATGCGCCCGCGTTGATCGTCGGTTTGGATTCGTCGGAGTTGGCATCGCAGGTGAAAACGGTTTTGCTGGCTGTGTATCCGAAAGAACATGAAATCTTTCTTGTCAAGACAAAAAATGATTTTGCAACTTTAGGTTTGGCTGATCTCCCAAATGAAAAAGGCTTTGATTTTTCAACCTGCTTGTATGTTCCCGCATCGACCGAAGGCACCGCATTCGAAGCCTTTCAGGAAATCGTCGCGCATCTACGCGCCCCGAACGGCTGTCCGTGGGACCGGGAGCAGACGCATGAGTCGCTGCGCAAGCATTTGCTCGAAGAATCCTACGAAGCCATCGCCGCCATCGACTCAGGCAATTTCGATTCGATGTGCGAAGAATTGGGCGATCTGCTTTTGCAGATCATGTTGCATTCGCAGATTGCCAATGAAGAGGGCGAGTTCAATGTCAACGATGTGGTCAAGGGCGTTTACGATAAGATCATCCGGCGGCATCCGCACGTGTTCGGCGATGTCAAAGTCGGCGGCGTGGATGGTGTGTTGACGAATTGGGAGAAGTTGAAGGAAGCAGAGAGAAAGGAAAAAAGGGAGAAAGAGGGGGAGAAGGGAAATGGGGATAGGGGAGAAGGGGAAAAGGTAAAGGGGATGCTGGACGGCGTGCCGATGGTTTTGCCCGCTCTAAGTCAGGCGCAGGAATATCAGGACCGCGCCGCACGCGTCGGCTTTGATTGGCCCGTGATCGATGAAGTCCTGGACAAGCTGATCGAGGAAGCGCAGGAAGTCAAAGATGCCGAAACCGATTTTGAACTTGCAGACGAGATCGGTGTCCTGTTCTTCGTGCTGGTCAACTTTGCGCGTTGGAAAAACGTGGACGCTGAGTCCGCACTGCGCGGCACGAATATGAAGTTCAAGAAACGCTTTGGGTATATAGAAGCCAATGCCAAAAAGCAGGGACGAACTTTATCCGATATGAAGTTGGAAGAGATGGACACACTGTGGAATGAGGCGAAGGTAAAAGGCACTGATTTATAAAACTTGGCCTGGAATCGCGTGCAAGGTGATCACATCACTGCTTTCGTGGGTCGACGGTTCTTGAGAACTCAGGAATGATCGGCTGCTGCCATCCTTTTATACCAAAGAAATCGTCTCGCAGGGATATAATTGGGCTGGGATGAATGGCGATAGCCCGTACAAAGCAATGGAGGATGGCCTTGTTACTCAGGCCTCCCGCTGAGAACTCTGGGGTGCGGCAAAACGATTTAAATACTGGTGGCGTGTGTATCGTAATCTTTCCTTTGATGATTCAGGATTGATGGCTTGACGATAAACAATGACCCCGATTAGGAAGCTGTAACACCTTTAAATGCCGTGCCATTCATGCCCTAACAAGAGAAGGGGATGATGAAAAGGCGCTGCAAAGGATAGCGTCTATTTTGGGTTAAAGGCAAATAGAAAATTTGATTGAAAAAGGTTGTTTTCTACTTATTCCGGTTTCTTAGGACGCTTTGTTAGGCGTTTCCGTTGTTTACATAATTTGTGCTTTTGTACCATTCCTATTTAAACAAACCAATAAGTGGTATGCAGGCTAATGCTAATCCTATGATTACAACCATAATGCCTTCGATGACTGCGCCAGTTCCGGTATGATACCCATCCAAAATCGATTCTTTTCTCACTATACCCGGCAATCCCATCAAGCCAAGGAAAATAAAACCGAGGGACATCACTAAGTCTTGGGCGCGTGTGTCATTGAATCCGTTGGGCCAAATCAAGGAAAGTATTCCTACATCAATAAGAAAGAGAAGTATGGGGATTCCGGTAATTACCCACAAATTAGCCTCTTGGTAGAACGAAAAAACTCTCTGGAAAACGTTTGGAGCGTCCATGTTCGACATTGTAATGGGGGCGTGTGCCTCTATGCGGTAATTTTGAAATTTCATGTGAACCATGTTTACAACGTTCTGTGCTTCAGATTGGGAAACACCTTTGCCAAAAATGTAAACCGGTATCATCCAATGACTGTGCCAAATCATAAAAGCGCCAATCCTTGAAGGATTGAAGGGTAGACGACTTAGAAGTCCAGATTGATCTGAGAGGGAGAACGAAGTGGTCAAACCCTTGATGTCTTCTGCCGAGAAGACTTTTCTTATTTTC
>JBJKOR010000386.1:0-2098 GCA_046707185.1 Anaerolineales bacterium
CGATGATTCCGTATAGAGTGCTGGCGTTATGATTGTACATTGGTACATCATATTGAAACGCGGCTTTGTTGTTAGTGCGAGCATTAACCATATCATTTTGGAGAAGATAAATCTCCGCTAATCTATACCGTGCTTCTATCTGCACATCTGTACGTGAAATTTTGTCGGCAATTTGAATAGCGTTTGATAGAAATTCAATTGCTTTCTTATAATTGCCCAAATCAGCATAAGAAAAGCCTAAATTATTAAGATGATTTGATTCGTTATATAGATCACCAATCTCGTGTGCAATAGCAAACCCTTGCTCTTGGTATTTAAGGGCTTTGCGCATTTCGCCAAGGCTTGCATATTCAATTCCTAAGTCGCCGAGAAATACCTCTTCTGCCGCTTTGTTTCCTTCTTTGCGAGAGAACTCCAATCCTTCTTCTTCAAAGTGTATCGCTTCTCTTAAATTTCCAATCTCAGCATAAGCGTTAACTATTCCTGTTAAGTTACCTATTATTAAATCATTATCTTTTAATCTACCATTTACGCGTAAGTGCAATTCAATCAGCAGGCGGTAATGTCCCCACATGAGCAGGTAATTAAAATCAATTTCTTTCAACACACTTGTTGCTGTATCGTAATCACCTGCGGCGCACCGCAAGTCAAATTCCGCCAGTTGCGCAGAGAGGTCGTCCAGTTTTTTCCATTCTGCGCGAGGTTTTCTTGCTTCGGCAAAGTAATCTGCGGCGTGTTCAATCAAGTCATGCTTTGTAAAGTTTGTTTCTGCTGATGCGCTTTCTGGAATTGTACTAAATGCATATTCTCGATCTGCCGGATGCAAATAATATCTTCCAGCTTCACGACGCGCAAAGTGCATACTTGCCAGACGATTCAGCACAAGCGCGCTGTCAATGCTTGGCACAAAAGGTTGTAACAAGAAATCAATTGCGGCTGGGATAACCGGTCGGTTATAAATTGCCAAGGCTTGCATTACCTTTTGTGCGGTTGGGTCGAGGCGGCTGAAGGCTTGTCCTACGAGAGCATGGACAACTTCATCGGGCAGTTTGGTATTCAGGATTTCTTCCAGCGTGGTGTAGCGGTCGGCGGAAAGGATCATGAACAAAGCTTCCAACGCACGCGGGTAGCCGCGCGTCTTTTCACGCGCTCTGCCGACCAATTCGTTCGATGCAGTCTTGAGTCCCACACGACCATCGGCATCCAATTCACGCAAGACGTTTTCGGCGTAGGGTGATTCGAGTCCATCATCAAGGCTCAAGTGGTACTGTCTGCCCGGCTCGACCATCGGCAAATCTTTCGGCGCAATGCGCGTGGTCAGGATGACTTTCACCGCGTGTTGCGGCGCGCTGAGCAGCGCGCTCAAGGCATCGCTCAATTCGCTGTCACGGATATTCAAACTTTCGGAGTCGATCTGGTTCTCGAAGTTATCTAGCAGTAAAACGACGCGTCCCTGCGGGAAGGCATCCAGCAACGCGCACATCTTATCGCCTGTGGAAGTCTTCGGCTCTTTATACAAACCCTCCAGCCGCTCGGCGGTTTCCTTGGGCAGGAGTTTGTTCAAATCGGCGAAAATGTTTGCAAAATTGACTCGATGACTGCCCGCTTCGATCAAATAGACGATGCCATCCGCTTTCATCTCGCCGAGGTCATCGGGCAGCACGCCTCTTTCCAGACCTTTCAACATGCGGCAGATCATCGCGGTTTTTCCAACGCCCGCGCGTCCCACAATCGTCAGCAAGCGTTGTGATTCGTTGTTCAAGAATTTAACGATCTCTTCGTCTTCAATCAACCGATCTTTGAAATAATTCGGCGCGACTCCCGGCGGCGGATTGATGAATTTGGTTTCGCTTTTGCCTGCGATTGGTTTCTCTGGTTGGCGCTCGCGTTCCAAGCCTGCTTCGATATTTTTCTTGGTTTGATCTTCCGCGGCTTTGGGATTATCAACGATTTTTTGTTGAGCTTCGATTTGCTTTTTTAGTTCGTCAATTTCGGATTGAATACGCGGTTTCTCTTCCTCATGAGGGGTGCGCTGTAAATCCCTCTTGGCCTGTGACAAACGGGGTTCAAGTTCTTCGAGTATTCCCTCCGGTTCATC
>JBJKOR010000387.1:0-6177 GCA_046707185.1 Anaerolineales bacterium
CGCGACCGCAAGCCTGAATTGCTTTCATTGGGACGCGATCTTTCAAAGCTCGAAAATATCAAAGCACCGTTTCCGCGTATTTCATATGATGACGCGGCGAAAATGTTAAACGAATTTTACGGGAAAGAAACCGACCCCGAAAAGAAAGAACTGCTCAAATTCGATTGGGGCATTGACTTCGGCGCGCCGCACGAGACAGCCATCACAAATCAATTCGATAAACCGGTGTTTTGTTATGGTTATCCAACCGCGGTCAAAGCTTTTTATATGGAACCCTGGCCCGGCCGACCGGAAGTCTGCAAGTCGGTGGATTTGTTGGCGCCGGAAGGTTACGGAGAAATCTGCGGCGGTTCAGAACGCATCAGCGATCATGAGTTGCTATTGAAACGCCTTCACGAACAAAAACTTCCGGAAGAAGCGTTCAAGTGGTATCTGGAATTGCGCAAGTATGGCTCGGTGCCGCATTCGGGATTCGGCATGGGCGTGGAACGTGTCACCGCCTGGATGTGCGGCATCGAACATATCCGCGAGGCGATTGCATTTCCGAGGACAATCAAGAGAGTGTATCCTTAAACAAAAAAGACCCTAAAGGTTTTCGCGAAGCGCCCGAAGAGGCAAAAACCTTTAGGGTCTTGTCTTATTTACGGTATGACCAGCACTTGACCTACTCGAATCAAATTGGGGTTTGCGATGTTATTTGCAGCCGCGATCGCCGCGACGGTCGTTCCGTATTTGAGTGCAATCGCGGAAAGCGTATCACCCGCTTTAACAGTATATGTTCTTTGCGGCGTTGGGGTTGGAGTGGGGGCTTGAGCCGCTACCGTCAATGCTTTACCGGGTTGGATCAGAACCAAATTATTAAGATTGACCAAATCGCTTAAAGCCATATTGAATTTTGCAGCAATGGCAGCCAGAGTGTCACCGGCCTGCATGACATACTGTGCAGTCGTTGGCTGACTCGCCGGCTTCCCAGCAAAATTGGCCAAATCATCCAAAGAGCCGTTGAAGTAATCCATATCGATACGGCTGGAGAACGCACTCAACACACCCGCACTCGAATATTGCCAAAAAGTCCAAGGCGGGAAAGCCGCGGGCTGTTGAGGCATATACACGCTCGGCGCGGGAACCTTTGTCGGATCGGAATACTGGCTGGTTGTCCCGGGCATGTAAGGATACTGCGCCACCCACAATGGATAGTTATTTAACCAGGAAGCGTTCAAGCCGTGCGAATCCGCGTAGGATTTACTGGTATAGATCATGGGCGCTCGTCCAATGGCGGCCTGTACTCGAGCCAACCAAATTTGCACTTGATTTAAGAGAGTACTTCCCGAAGGCGTAATATCTTTTCGATTTGTGCCGTATACCGGCTCAATATCCAGGACCGGGGGCAGTTCACCCTTATCGCTTCCAAGCGCTTGGATAAAGGCCGCCGCCTGCTGGGCCGCGTTATTCGTCTCGGAATGAAAAAAGTGATACGCGCCGCGATACATGCCGACGCTTTTTGCGCCCTGCCAATTGGTCGTGAAGTGGTTGTCGGCAAACGTATTCTCCGAGGCTTTGACAAAGACGAATCGGACGCCCTGATTGTAGACAGCGCCCCAACTGCTCGCCGCATCATAAGACGATACATCGATCCCAAACACATATGCCATACCAACCTCCTCAGATAATTTATGCGGACGGTATCTTCAACACCTGCCCAACTTGTATCAAATTGGGATTGGCGATATTGTTCGCGGCAGCAATCGCCTGCACCGTGGTGCCATACTTTACCGCAATGGCGTAAAGCGTATCACCGGGTTTGACGGTATACGTCACAGATGGAGACGGAGCGGCCGGCGGCGCAGGTTGAGTCTCAGGCATAGTTTCCGTCCCCGGGACGGGTTCGGATGCGAATGTGTTCAAGTCGTCCATCGAACCGTTGAAGTAATTGAAATCCAAAAACTGAGATGTAGGAAAGCCAATCAGTTGCCCTCGGGATGAATACTGCCAGAACTTCCACGGAGAAAAACCGGCTGGTTGTTGCGGCATTCCGGTACCGGGCGTTGGCATGGTCGCGGCACTTGTATATTCTGAATTCGTACCGGGCACATACGGATATTGGGCCACCCACAGCGGATAATTCGCCAGCCACGCAGCATTGACACCTTGCTGGTTAAGAAAATACGCGCTGGCATAGATCATGGGCTTGCGGCCAAATGCCGCTTCCACTGGATCGAGCCATTGCTGCATAAGCGCAAGCATTGTATTGCCTGTTGGCAGTGCAACCGGTTTGCCGTTCACATAAACTTGTTCGAGATCCAGAACTGGAGGCAATTCACCTTTATCGGTTCCAACCGCTTGTATGAACGTACTGGCTTGTTGAGCAGGATTATCGATCTCAGGATGGAAAAAGTGATAAGCCCCTCTCGACATTCCAACGCTTTTTGCGCCCTGCCAATGCTGGGAGAATTTCGAATCACTAAACGTATTCTCCGAGGCCTTGACAAAGGCAAACTTCACACCTTGATTACTTACTGTATTCCAATCCGGACTTGCGACCCATGCGGAAACATCAATGCCAAAGACGGATGCCACCTTTGCCTCCTACTTATTATCGAACATTAATCTTTACACGTCTATTGCACAAGATAAATATCATAACTTATTAAGCTTAACATACAGTTATGACAAATGCAATCCTAAGTAAAGTTAATTTTTCTCTCCCCATGCCGATTTGATTATGGTATAAGAATATTGCCCTGCTGTGTTCGTGATGTTGCACTTTCGGTTTTGGGCCAACACCTACCCAACGGGCTTCTGTCTCACAGAAATTACGCGATAGGCCTGAGCCAAGGCGGCGTTTCTGAGTCGGGGCCCACCTGCGAAAGCAGGTTCAAAACTCAGCAATACACGGCATGCGCGGGGCACTTTTATGCCTTGACGTTTTCTCGATAGCGCGTGTAAAATCACGCTCAAGTTAAAAAATTGAATAACGGAGAATTAGCGGCTGGGTCCTGCGTGGTCTCGATATGTGACGCAATAGCGTCCCTACTCGACCATCGGCAGGATCACGAGGTGGAGGTTCCGTCCCGCGAAGGACGTGCTAATCCCGGTGCGCCGGGAAAAAATCGGATCGATCAGCGGATGCCTCTGGAGTTTGTCACAGACTCCTTTCTCCCTTCCAAAAAAAGCGCAAGGAGCAACGAGTTTAAAAAAACTCTGTTGCCCACCACCGAAAACCATACGGCAACGTGTGAGACAAGATGGGCGCAGTGATCAAGCATATTTCGATGCTTGCTTTGTTATGGAAGGGCTTCTTTTTTAATTTGCACATCATGTTGCGTTAAACAGGTATGCCCTCGCATATCTGTTTTGTTTTTAATTGACAAAGGAGAAAAATGATCGCAAGAATGTGGCATGGAAGGGTTCCCACCAAGAAGGCAAAAGAGTATCGCGAGTTTATCAACCAGCGCGCAATTCCCGATTACCAATCGGTCAAGGGTAATCTCAGCGTTTATGTTCTCGAACGACAGGAAGGCGATGTCACTCATTTCATGACGCTTACTTTTTGGGAGGAACTCGAAGCGATCAAAGGTTTCGCCGGTCAGGATGTGAACATTGCCAAGTATTATCCCGAGGATAAGGATTTCCTGCTCGAGTTCGAGCCGACTGTCGTTCATTATGAAGTTGTCGGCAAGTCGTAAAAAAGAAGAGAGCAAGAATCGGGTCGCTCGAATGTGGAGAGATTCATAGAATACGGAAACTGAAAGGAGCATTTCATGAATACCACACTCGGCAACTACAAACAGCTTTCCGAAGATTACCTGCGTATCGAGCAGGCAATCCAGTACCTTGAAAATCATTATAAAGACCAGCCGAACCTGGATGAAATCGCGGCCAGCATCGGGCTAAGCGAATATCACTTCCAGCGGATGTTCACGCGCTGGGCAGGTGTCAGCCCGAAACGCTTCTTGCAGTATCTGACAAAGGAGGGCGCGAAGGAACTGCTGGATCATTCCGAGAATCTGTTGGATACCACGTATCAACTCGGACTTTCGAGCTTGGGACGCCTCCACGATCTTTTCGTCACCACCGAGGCCATCACGCCCGGCGAATACAAATCGCGCGGCGCAGGTTTGACCATTCGCTACGGCATTCACCCAACGCCGTTCGGAAAATGTCTCATTGGGCTGACCGAGCGCGGCATCTGTCATTTGAGTTTTGTGCAATCCAGCGAAGGCGATGCCGTCGACCAACTGGTTGCAGAATGGAAGGAAGCCAAAATGATTGAAGATCATGGCAGCACCGAGTCGTTGGTTTCTCCGATCTTCGATCTGCGCCAGCGCGAAAAAGCCTCCCTGCATTTGCACTTGAGCGGAACGAACTTCCAACTTAAAGTTTGGGAGGCATTGCTCAATGTTCCAGTCGGTGCAGTAACCACGTATGAGCACATCGCGACGGAAGTTGGCAATCCAAACGCCATGCGAGCGGTCGGTACAGCCGTAGGCCACAATCCCATTGCGGTGTTGATTCCTTGTCATCGCGTGATACGCAAAGTTGGTGGCTTCGGTAATTATCGCTACGGCACCCCACTCAAGATGGCATTGCTTGGATGGGAACAAACGCATCTTCGCGCTGAGCGGATGCCATAAGCAGTAGTCGAAGCGCCCTTCGACTTCCACTTCGTCTGCGCTCAGGCGATAGGAGATGAATGAAAACCAAAATCTGGACAGCGTTGATTACGATATACATCGTCTGGGGCTCGACATATCTTGCGATCCGATTCGCGGTGGAAACGATTCCGCCATTTATGATGGCTGGAACGCGATTCTTGATCGCGGGGATCATCTTATTCCTATGGCGACGCGCGGCGGGCGATCCCATGCCAACCAAACAGCAATGGATTTCCACCGCCATTGTTGGCGTTGCCTTGTTAATGGGCGCCAACGGAACCGTTTCGTGGGCGGAACAACGCGTGCCGTCCGGCATTTCGGCGCTGATGGTCAGCACAATACCGCTATGGTTGGTGCTGTTCGAAGCGCTGCGGCCGCACGGCGCCAAGCCGGGCTGGCGCGGAATCGTCGGCCTGCTGGTTGGGTTCGGCGGCGTATTTCTATTGATCGGTCCATCCGAATTGAGCGGCCAATCTGCCAATCAATTCGATACGCTCGGGCTAATTGCTTTGCTTTTCGCTGCGCTGATTTGGGCGCTTGGTTCGATCTACAGCAGGCACGCCAAGATGCCAAAATCATCGTTGATGGGAACGGCGGCAGAAATGCTGGCCGGCGCGACCGCGCTGCTCATCGTCAGTGCAGGAAGCGGCGAGTTTAGCGGATTCCACTTCGCGTCCGTTTCGATGCGCTCATGGTTTGGTATTGGTTATTTGATCGCGATCGGCTCGTTGGTTGGATTTGTGTCATACGGCTGGCTGTTGCAAAATGCTCCCATCTCGTTGGTTTCCACGTATCCGTATGTCAATCCTGTGATTGCGGTCTTCCTTGGGAGTATATTTGCCAATGAAGCGTTGACGCCGCGCATTCTCCTGGCAGCAGCCATCATCATCGGCTCGGTCGTTTTTATCAATAGCGGCCATAAAACAACCACAATCGTGGAAACTCATAAGGAGGCAGAAGAAGCAATCAGTGTCAAATAATTCGTCGTCACCCGTCATCATTTATCAATCGAAAGGAAAAAGAAAATGGATTCAAAAGATTTACTCGCACGTGTAAAAGAAGACAAGGTCAAATTCATCTCGCTGCAATTCTCGGATGTAACAGGCTCCATCAAGAGCGTGGACATGCCAGTCGGCAATTTGGAAGGCGCGCTGGATGACGGTGTTTGGTTCGATGGATCGTCAGTGGAAGGCTTTGCCCGCATTCAGGAAAGTGACATGCTCCTGCGGCTCGATCCGGATACCTACGCCATTCTGCCGTGGACACCCGCTGAATTAAAGCGCGCCCGCGTATTCTGTGATATTTTCACTCCGGACGAAAAGCCCTTCGAGGGCGATCCGCGCGGGACCTTGAAACGGATGCTCGCCAAATTGGATGAACGCGGCTGGGTCTTTAACGTTGGGCCGGAACCGGAGTTCTTCCAATTCAAAGGCACGAACGGCGATGGTGTTCATCCGGTGCCGCAAGATACCGGCAGTAATTTCGATTTCTCATCATTCGATGAAGCCGCGGTCGTTCGTAA
>JBJKOR010000388.1:0-2369 GCA_046707185.1 Anaerolineales bacterium
ATCTTCGCCGCGGCGGGCATGAGCTACAAGGACCTCGGCCAGGTGCAGTATCTGCCGTTCAACGAGTCGGTCGAACTGATGAAGAACCGGCAGCTCGACGCCACGCTGATCTCCGCCGGCCTCGGCGTCTCGGCCATCCGCGATCTCTGCGCCTCGGTCGACTGCGTCATGGTGGAAATCCCCAAGGCGGTGGTGGCCTAGATGGCCAGCCCCTACCAGTGGGCGGTGATCCCCGGCGGCAACCCGATCTATCTCGCCATCATCGGCGGCGAACCAGATGCAAGTCCCAAGGTAATGACAGCGGAGATGGCACGTTTGCAAAAATTGTGCGATGAACTTTGCCTCGATCAAAACGTGGTGTTTCTCGGTAAACGCGGACAGGACACGCTGCCGTATTACTATTCCGCCGCGGAAATGCTGGTGATGCCATCGCACTATGAGTCGTTTGGTATGGTGGCATTGGAAGCGATGGCGTGCGGCACGCCGGTCATTGCTTCGGAAGTGGGGGGGTTGGGATTTTTGGTGCAGAATGGCGAGACAGGCTATACCGTTCCCAGCGGCGATCCGGAGGCGCTTTGCGATCGGCTGTCAGCGCTGTTGAATGATCCGCTTTTGCGCGAGACGATGGGCCGGCGCGCGGCGGAATATGCCCAATCCTATCAATGGGAAAAAATTGCTGCACGAATCGTAAATTTGTACCAAACGCTTGTAAAATGAAAAAGGGTGTGACCGGTCTTGGCTGCCTTTAAAAAATTATAGGGGTGCTGTGCCACGCGCCAAATTTGAAGTTGTAGGTAATCCTATCGCCCCCGTTGTCGTTGTGCGTCTTATCAATGTATTCAAGTGGGCAACCAATACTGCGCTCGGCACAGGCTTTGCGATAAAATCATCGGCGCCAGAATCTAAGACACTTGCAACCATGGCTGGATCATTGATGGCCGATAAGACAAGGATGGGTATCTTGCTAAATGAACGAATTTTTTTACACATATCCCAGCCGTTGATATCCGGCATCATCAGGTCAAGAATGATCACATGGGGAGATTTTTCTGCAATCAGTTGCAATCCGTCCTCGCCAGTGTTGGCAGTGATTACATCAAAGCCATAGGAATGCAGAAGAAGGGATAATAATTCCGTAATTGCACTATCATCATCAATCACTAGAACTGTTTTGCTGGGGGGCATGTACCTATTATCATTGATTCAAGAGGTTTTTCACTTTGCAAACTATTTACAAATTGAGCTGGGGCAAGCGTCAGGGAGTATAGGTGTCTTCACGAGTTCGAATGAATTGGCATAAATTTGCAAAGCTCAGCAGATGGCAATACCTTTTGCATGGATTTTGATTAAACCAGTACGGATGATTTTTGTTAATGAGCAAACGGCCATTTTTTGGTAGAATAATTCACGATTTCATATGTATTTTCGAACACAGGAGGCTCGAATGAAAAAGTGGGTTTACCTTTATGATGAGGTAAAGGAAGTTGAAAAACTCAGGGGCAGCGATTGGGATGAGGTGAAAGGTTTGGTCGGCGGAAAAGGCGCGGGCTTATTGGATATGACGCGCGCCGGTGTACCGGTCCCGCCGTTCTTCACGATCACAACCGAAGCGTGCAATGAGTTTCAGAAAGCCGGAAAATTTCCAGCTGGGATGTGGCAGCAGGAATTGGCCGCATTGAAACAGGTCGAAAAAGCAGCCGGCAGGAAATTCGGCGATCCGAAGAATCCGCTGCTGGTCTCGTGCCGAAGCGGTGCCAAGTTCTCGATGCCGGGCATGATGGATACCGTGCTCAACCTCGGCCTGACCGATGAGACGGCCGCGGGCATGGTCGAACTGACCGGTAATGCGCGCTTTGTCTATGACGCGTACCGGCGCTTGGTCGAGATGTTTGGAAAGGTAGTGTTGGGAATTCCCGATGAAGCCTTTGAAGAACCGCTCAAAGAATACAAAGCCAGAAAAGGTTATAAGCTCGACACCGAAATGACCGCCGACGATTGGAAGGAAATGGTCCATGAATTCCGCGAAGTGGTCAAGAAGCATAAGGGCTTTGACTTTCCGCAGGATCCGATGAAGCAGTTGGAACTTGCCACGGAAGCTGTCTTCAAGTCGTGGAACGGCAAGCGCGCTGTGGATTATCGCAATCACGAACATATCCCACACGATCTCGGCACGGCGGTCAATATCGTGACGATGGTCTTCGGCAACATGGGCGATGACTCTGGAACCGGCGTGGCATTCACGCGCAATCCCTCCACCGGCGAAAAGAAGATGATGGGTGAGTACCTGCTCAACGCACAAGGCGAAGATGTGGTGGCGGGCATTCGCAACACCAATCCCATTGAAGACCTGAAGGATTATATGCCGCAGA
>JBJKOR010000389.1:0-3561 GCA_046707185.1 Anaerolineales bacterium
CGTTCATCGGAGATCACCTTTCTACTCCGATGGTAGCACATCCTTTCTGCTTTTCCCGTTAATTACGGGAGAGCCTTAATTTATTTAAATGATCCTTGGCATTTTTACCAAGTTCACCGATGTGAATAGTTTCAGTAACTTCGGTGAAATCCCTGACCGCCCGACGTTTATCACCAAATTGTTCATAAATCACGCCGCGGTTATATAGCGCCTGATAGTAAATAAATTTTTTATCGAAGACAACCGAACGCATTCTCTGATGCGATACAATCATGAACAGCGGATAATCCAGCTCAGGTACAAGCGAGATTTTATATTCACCTTGCCGTCTAACTGTAAGTGCTAGAAAGGAATTGGAATTAATACTACTACCTGAAAGTTCTTGAGGCCCACACTCAATGATTTTAGTGTATTCGTACAAAGCTTGCTGATACTTACCAAGTCTTTCAAAAACTTCTGCACGCTTAAAGTAAGAAGAAGTATTATGCGGTCTAAGCTGGCGTATCGCAGCATAATCTGATAGGGCTTGATCTAAATTACCCACTCTCACATTAAATTCTGCTCGATTGTAGTAGGCAGACGCATTATAAGGATCGAGTTCTATAACTTTACTATAATCAAACCAAGCTTGTTGATAACCACCGAGAAGTTCAAAGATTTGTGCTCGATCATAATAAGATGAAATACCTTTAGGATTAAGTTCAATTATTTT
This sequence comes from Anaerolineales bacterium, assembly GCA_046707185.1. Lineage (GTDB taxonomy): Bacteria > Chloroflexota > Anaerolineae > Anaerolineales > Villigracilaceae > Fen-1038. The sequence continues at coordinate 713 of JBJKOR010000389.1, forward strand.
ACTGCAATCCGGTATCGCTTGCTGATACTTGCCAAGTTGCTCATAGATTCTGACACGGATGCGGTAAACTTCAATATTATCAGGCTCAAGCTCAATTATTTTTGTATAATCTGATATTGCTTGTTGATAATTGCGAAGTTGTTCAAAGGCACCAGCACGATCGCGATAGAAGTTAGTATTCTTCGGCTCAAGCTTTAAAGCTTTATCAAAGTCGTCTACGGCTTGTTGATAGCTCTTAAGCTTAAACATTGTTCTTCCGCGTGCATAATACGCATTACTATACCTGGAATCGATTTCAATCGCTTTAGTAAACTCCGGTATTGCTTCCTGATAGTGACCTTGTTCGAAATAAATCAATCCCTGGGTGTAGTAATAGACATCTGAATGATCTGGTTCTTTCCGATGAGGCTCTGACTCAATGCTCGTTGGTTGTTGAGAAGGAGATTCGACTTTTTCTTTTTGTTTTTCTAGATATATTTTGAGGGCATCATAAGCCGCGCTTCCAATCACACCTGCAGCCATAGCTTCTAAAATCCACTTTATCACATCGATAATTAATTGAGGATTTAGTTTTTTCTCACTTGTTATTGTGACCAAGTTGTCATATGTGAGGTATTCGTTAGCAACTTTGCGACCTTTCTCGGAGCATTCGAAAAGGAGAACATCAGAACATAATTTTTCTGCACCTTCTGGATCACCTTGAATTAATCGTAATACTAACTCTTCCTTGTTGCCTGTTACAGGATAGTTTATCTTGCGCAATCTCTCTTTAATATCGGAGATAGTGAATTTATAGGAAAGACGCACATTTAATGGTGCATACCGAAGAATTCCTTCAGATAACCAAAAACGCACTATATCATTTGGATCTTCACCAAGAATCAACTTCCAATCAGTATGAATTTGAATTTCCTGCACAGTATGTGGCCGAAGAAAAGTGCAAAGAAAAAAGAGGTGTGCAGGCGATTTTTGCCACTCAATTTTTAATTGATATGACATAAACGAACTCCTTTGCAACCAATTATTCTTAACCTTCTAATAAAAAATCTCGAACGAGTGAACAAGTCTATTCTAGTTACGTTATAGGCTCACCTTTGGTTAGAATGCAAACGTTTATCTGGTGACTAGCGGTCGCTATAAGAACTCTTTACTTTCCCGTTCCCAACATCTCCTCGCTCACTTCATCCAGCTTCAAACTGATAATTTGACTCGCCGAGTCGCGCCCCATCGTCACGCCGTAACTAGCGTTTGCGTTCGCCCCACTGCCCACGCGGACCATCAAGCAGAACGGAAAGATTGTTCAAGATGTTTCTTCCCAAGATTCCAATAGGTCGGTCAACCAATAAATATTCCCCAGCAAATTTCTTGCCGAGCAAATACACTTCAAGCTTTGCCAATTTCAATCGTTTGATTTCCCCATCGAAAACTTGTACTTCAAAATCAGAGTCTTTCTCAATCGCAATGTCAAGTTGTTCCACCGCGTTGGATGGAAGTAAAGTTGCATCCGCGCCCGTGTCACTCAACATCGGAACATCAGATAGTAAAGTGCCAGTTGCTGGATTACGAAGAGTTACGTAAGCAACTGGCGCAGGCGGATCAAAATTCTCAGCGTCGTACTCTGGCATTGGGCTTTTCCTCAGTTACCTGCATTTTGAAGAGAGCCGCGTCCTTCCGGTGAACCAAGCGCGGCGATAGAATTTGAATCGCCTTTCTCTTATCCGTTTTCAGGTCGGTAACGATCACGTAAACCTTTGCATTTTCCGGCAACTTGACTCCAGCCTTCAAGCGAATTTTTCCTTTTTCTATAACACCTTCATAAGTTGTAATAGCCATGGTACACCTCGCTTGGAATTATATCATTTCCCCGTCCCCAACATCTCCTCGCTAACTTCATCCAACTTCAAACTGATGATTTGGCTGGCCGAGTCGCGTCCCATCGTTACACCGTAGATCACGTCCGCGGCCTGGACGGTGTTGCGGTTATGCGTGATGACGATGAACTGCGTATCTTTGCTCAAATCCACCAGCAGATCGCGGAAGCGGCCGACGTTGGCTTCATCGAGCATGGCGTCCACTTCATCCATCACGCAGACTGGCGTAGGCGAAACCTTGAGCAACGCAAAGACCAGCGCGATGGCGGTCAGACTGCGCTCGCCGCCGGAGAGCAGCGACAAGCCTTGTTCGCGGCGTCCGGGCAGACGCGCTTCGATTTCAATTCCTGTGTTGACCAAATCATTTGGATCGGTCAGCGCCAGATGCGCCGATCCGCCGCCGAATAGCCGCGTGAAGATGGCTCGGAACTGTTTGTCCACAGCTTCATAGGTACGCGCAAATTCTTGCCGCGTCAACTCATCCAACTCATTGATGACTTGATGCAAGTCCTCTTCGGCCTGGCGCAAATCCCGCACCTGTGCGGACATAAACGAATAACGTTCCGACTCCGAATCAAATTCCTTTTTGGCATCAGGATTGATGGCGCCCATGCGGCGCAATTGGGCGCGCTGCTGCGTCAAGTGCTCTTCAAGGTCAAGCGGCAACTCCGTGACAACCGGCAACTGTTCGACCAAACCTTCAAACGGCAGCGGCACCGGGCCTTCGATGTTGGCAGCATATTCGAACGAGACCAATCCAAAATCATCCGCAATTTTTTGGCGCAGATTATCCAAGCCTTCTTCGCGCCGCACCAAATCCAATTGCATCTGCCCTATCGTGTGTTCTGCCGAAGCCAGGTTTTGCTGTGCGTTCGTCTCGACTTCCTGCAAGCGCGTCTCTTCCTGTTCGGCAGTTTCCAAATCTTTTTCCGCCGGTTCGATCTGAACACGCAACTCTTCGATTTGATTGTGCATCAC
>JBJKOR010000390.1:0-2780 GCA_046707185.1 Anaerolineales bacterium
TTGATTGCTTCCGGGATCGGGTAAACGAAATCGGCGCGCGCCGTCATATATTCCGCGTATCCGCCGTCCACATCGCGCCCCGTGGCTTTGAATTCGCTGCACAGATTTTCGTGGCCCGATAAACACTGCTCGCAACGTCCGCAAGCCGAGGCGATCCATGCCACACCGACGCGGTCGCCCGCCCTGAGAGTCCTCAACAGCCCGATGGGCCGCGTGATGATGGATGTCACTTCGATCACACCAACGGCCTGGTGTCCCAATATTCTCGGAAATTGCGAGGGCGGAGTGCGTCCTTCGATCTCATCGAGTTCGGTGTGACACACGCCGCACGCCTTGACATGAATCAAAACTTCATCGGTCTTTGCCTTTGGATCAGGCACATCTTCGAATGATAACGGCTCAGGTTTCTCTGCAAGCGGTGCGATCTCATGTAATAGCATGGCTTTCATAATTTCGGTTTCACGCTTTCTATTTTATCTTCCATTGTCTGCGAACGATCGGTGCGCGTGCCGATTTTGATGATGGTCGAGATGCGCGGCGCGCCCATCTCGTGGATGGTTTCGTGACAACGTTTGATGGCGGCAAAGACTGCCTCCCATTCGCCTTCGACGTTTGTTCCGTTGGCGTGGAGTTCATACTTCAATCCGGCTTCTTTCAGAATCTTCTCGCTTGCCGCCACATATTTGGAAAGCGATACTCCCACTCCAATCGGGACGATCGTAAATTCGAGAATGACGTTCATGGTAAGCCTTTCTTTGTGCATCTGTCATTGCGAGGAGCGGCGCATTGCGCCACGACGTGGCAATCTCATTCTTTCAAACAGAAGATTGCTTCGGGGAAGAACAGCGCCTTCGGCGTGCTACGCGACCTCGCAATGACATCAGATAACATACGGGATGAACATTTTCGTTCGCTTCATGTATTCACGATAATCACTGCCAAATACTTGAACGCATTCTGCTTCGTCGGCTTTGGCAGTGGCGTAAAGAAAAAGCGTCGCCAGCAGGGCGAGCGTGATGCCAATTTGACTCGGCGCTTTGAAGAAGACGCCCCAGGCCAGCAGTAACAAAGAACTATAGAGCGGATGACGAATGTATCGATAGATTCCGCTCGTGACTAATTTTGTCGTGCGCTCAAAGGTCATCAATTGTTCGTCAGGGCGTTCTTCTTTGCTGGGCTTGCCGCGGGTGCGCAGAAATTGCACGCCAAAGATCAATGGGACGAGGCACGCAAACAACAGAATCCACGAAATGATTTGATACCATGCCAGCCAGCGGCTGAACCATTTTGGAATATTCAAAACGATGAGACCCAGAATCGCTTCCCACGCGAAGAACCGATAGAAGCCGTGCGAATTTGGATGGCGAAGCGACGTCCATGAAATGACGATCAGAACAACTGAACCGAGAACAAACGCAATCCATTGGATCATCACGATTCCCATTCTTTATAAGCAATGTCTCCCAAGTAAGCTTACAATTCTCCTTTTAGCTTTTCCAACAAAGGCTTGAGTGGAGGTAATTCCTCCTGAGATACATCCCAAACCATTTCCAAGTCTATGCCTGCATACTCGTGGATTAATTTGTCGCGCATACCTGCCATTCGTTTCCACGGGATTTCGGGATGATTTGCCCTCACCTCATCAGGGATTCGTTTTGCCGCTTCACCCATCACTTCAAGACTACGAATAACGGCATTGACCGTTCGTCTGTCCTTGATGAATGAAGTATATGTGTGCCCGCGCGTAAAAGTCTTTACTTCGGAGATTGACTCCAGGATATCGTCAAGATAATCTCCCCAGTCTCGCGTCATATCAGTACAACCTCTTTTAGAATATGTTTACCGATGCGAGGCTTAAGTGCTTTTCTCGAAACCAAATCCACTTTCATTCCGATTGCCGTTTCAAGCTGTTCTTCTAATTCCAGAAACTTGAATAACCCGATTGGCTGGCTGAATTCAACCAGAATATCCACATCGCTCGCCCGCGTTTGTTCTCCGCGCGCAAAAGAACCGAATAAGCCAATTTGTTTTACATGATAACGGTTTGCTAGCTCGGGTTTGATTTGAGTCAAAGTTTTTAGCAGGCTCTCACGCGTTGGTCGTTTTGTCTTCATCACTTTTGATTATAGCAGAGATGATTATCATCCTGTCCCAAATTGGCGGTCGCCCGCGTCGCCCAGGCCAGGGATAATGTAACCATGTTCATTCAGATGATCGTCGATTGCAGCCAAATAAATCGGCACATCAGGATGATGCTCCTGCATATTCTTGATCCCCTCCGGCGCGCCGATCAACCCCACGAACTTGATTTTCTTCACGCCCCAGCGCTTCAAGACGTCAGTGGTGGCGACGGCTGAACCACCGGTAGCCAGCATCGGGTCGAGAATGAGGCAAACGGAAACGGTCGGCTCGATGGGAAGTTTGTTGTAGTATTCCACCGGTTTGAGAGTCCGTTCGTCGCGGTAAAGTCCGATGTGCCACACTTCTGCAACGGGCATCAACTCCCAGACGCCTTCGACCATTCCAAGCCCGGCGCGCAGAATCGGCACCAGACCGATTTTTTCCATAAGTTCTGAGCCGGTCGTGGTCGCCAGTGGAGTCTCGACCTGGCGCGGAACGATCAGCAAATCCGAAGTTGCTTCGTAACACAACAACGCCGCGAACTCACGCACGAGTTCGCGGAACTTTTTTGGTTCGACGTTTTTATCGCGCAGACGGGACAACTTGTGGGCGACGAGCGGGTGGGGCGATGCAAAAACGTTTGACATTGATTTCTCCTG
>JBJKOR010000391.1:0-5808 GCA_046707185.1 Anaerolineales bacterium
TTTTGGTTCATGGGGTTGTAGGTCAGGCCATCTAGTGTGTAGTTGGAAGCCAGGCATTCGTGATCAACGTACTGAGAGGTTTCAGCCTGCAGATCGGTCCTCATGATGATCTTGCAGTTATGCTTGACTGTATCAAGGCTTGGGCCAATGAAGCGCCAATTGGTATCCGAGGCTGATATCAGCTGAACATTCCCTTGCGAATCACGAAAGGCACGCGCCGGTAAATCGGGGATGTCGATATCTTCACATTTGTCCTTGCTCCAATCGAAAACTACCTCTGCTTTACCAACAATTTTCAATATAGGATCAGGAAAGGGATTTGGCGTTTGGGTGGGTACAGTTGTGGCGGTAACTGTCGGAGATACTGCGGCGGTCACAGGCGGAGGCATGGTTGCAACTTTCGTCGCGGCAGGTTGCGGACTGCATGCCGATGAGATCATTATCAATAAGATGCTACCAAGCAACAAATTACTCGACCATTTCATAATTTCTCCTCAGAGTGTCATTTTTATATTCAACTTATTTACCAATTTGGCATTACCAGATCATTACCAACCATGCAAAATTAATCTGTGCCTTCTTCCTTTACTGTCAGGTTCTTCAAGTAATCAAATAAGGAAGACAGGTCTTTAAAATTCAGGATTTCCTGCGTCAAAGGATTCTCCAAAGATGCGCGCCAAATAAACAGACCGTTTTGCTGAACCTTCCATAACCGAATCAAGAATGAATAGTATTTAAGGGATTTATCTTCCATGAGGCGTTTAATTTTGGTCAACGAATCGGATATTATTCATAAGTTGATTTTCCCGCCACAGCATTACCAGATCATTACCAGCGGGCATAAAATCCTGTATAATGACGTTGAATAAGGAGCAGAGAGTCGATCTTGTCGGCTGAATCCTTGTCAATTCCTTTAGACGTTCAGTTGTTTGGTCCCTTTAAAGTCAATTTTCGTGATCATTCCCCCATCGAGTTTCGATCAAACACGGAGCGGGCGCTCCTGGCTTATCTGGCGGCGGAATCGAATCAGCCTTATAGCCGGGAGTTCTTGCGCGGTTTAATCTGGCCGGAGCTGAATGAAGAAAAAGCCCGCAATAACCTGCGGGTCACCTTGAGTCGGCTGCGGAAATCTCTCAATAATTCGGACCACAATGCCGCGGTGGTCACCGCGTCTGGAACTTCAGTCCAGCTAAATGCAGGCAAGGTCGCGGTCGATGTATCGACGTTCATGCAGCTCATCGGTCAGACCCAATTGCATGTACATTCACCACACGCCGATTGCCCGGAATGCATGGTGCGACTCGAACAAGCCGCGCAAATCTTCCGAGGGGAATTTCTCCAAGGATTTTTTCTGTCCAATAACATTCCATTCCAAGAATGGATGGTCGTGCAAAGGGAAAAGTTCAACAGACATGCAATGGAGACGTTCTCTACGCTTGCAGATTATTATTTGAGGAGAGGGCAGTTGGATAAGGTTCGGGCCTATGCCCAGCGCCAACTCGAACTCGAGCCGTGGCGGGAGGAAGCCCATCGTCAGTTGATGACCTGCTTCGCGATACGCGATCAAAAAAATGTTGCTTTGGCCCAATATGAGCAGTGCAAAAGGATTCTCGATGAAGAATTGGGCGTGGAGCCTTCCTATAAAACACAAACGTTGTACAATCACATAAAGAAATCCAGGGGCCGAAAACGTCCATCTTTTCCAGTAACGTCCACCAGTTTTGTCGGCCGCAAGAAGGAGCAGGCCAAGATTATTCAAATACTTTCTGAGCCTGATTGCAGACAATTGACCATAACCGGCATGGAAGGAATCGGAAAGACCCGCCTTGCTGCACAGATTGCCGCCCAGCTTGATTATGCCTTCCTGGATGGAACAATCTTTGTCCCATTGGCTGCTGTTGAAATGCCCGAAGAAATTCCAAACGCCGTTGCAGATGCCCTCGAGTTTTCATTCGTCGGGAACACGGATCCTTTTCAGCAATTGTTGAATTATCTGGAAAACAGGGAATACCTGATTGTATTGGATGATTTCGAACAATTGCTGGCGGCCGTTCCTTTGCTGGAGCGGATTTGGAAACAATGTCCGCGTGTAAAGTTGCTGATCACTTCACGCGAACGGTTGGGGTTGGAACAGGAATACCTGATTAAGTTAAATGGATTGTCCACGCCTGAAACAACCGGAAACTCGATGCAATCATCTCCAGCTGTGGAGTTGCTATTGGAGTGCATCCATAGATATCAGCCATCTTTTGAACCAACCCAGCACGACCTTCAGGAAATGGCTGAGTTGTGTGAACTGGTGGAAGGCATGCCTTTGGCGTTGGAGTTGGTTGCTCCGATGGTGCAGGTCTTATCCTTTCAGGAGATTATCCACGGCATTCAAGCATTTGAATTATCCGGTTTGGAGTCTGTGTTTGAGCGGTCATGGAGTCTTCTTACAACGGAGGAACAAACCGGATTCATGCAGCTATCCATTTTCAAGACCCCGTTTACGCGCGAGTCTTCCAGTGAAGTGGCGCAGATTGATTTGGCCATGTTCACCAGTTTGGTCGATAAATCACTGATACGAAGAGTCACTTCTACGGTGGAAGCTGCGGATGTACCTGAAATGGTTTTCTTCGACTTTCATCCTTTGTTGAAGCGATTTGCTTATCAGAAGTTGTGCAACATGCCTGAAATGTTGAACCGCAGCCAGGCAAATCACGCCAATTATTTTTTGGGTTTGATCGATCGCCTCTATGAGAATATTCTGACTCCGAATGAAAGTTCCGCCATCAAGAGAATCCATGCCCAACATGAAGATATCATTGCGGCGATGAAATGGGGCTGCATCCATGGCCGCTACGCGTCGATTCGTAAGGGACTCCAGATTCATATTCATTATTTTGAAAGCTATGGCACATTCCGTTTGGGAAAATACTTCTTTGGTGAAATGGCAGCAATACTCAGAGAGGTCGAGCGCAAGCAAGAGACTCCGGCGAATGAGCTTCGTCAAGTTCTCGCCCGCGCACTGGCCTATTACGGTTGGCATTTGATGCGATTGGGGGAATATCGGGACGCGCTTGGAACTGAGGATGATGCGGTTCAGTTGGCGAGAAAATCCCATGATCGCAGTATGGAAGCGGGCGCTTTGAACACGATCGGGTTGGTACAGCGTTCGTTGGGCAATCTCGATCGATCAAATCAATATTTGGAATCTGCTTTGGAAACAGTCCGTCGACCGGAGGGAAGCTTGGAAGACCGATGGTTCCGGGCTTCGATCCATGTCAATTTGGGAATCAATGCCATGATGCAATCCAAGCTTGAACTGGCGGGCACTTCCTTCGATATGGCCATGAAGCTTTATGAAGAGATCGGTCATTTCTGGGGCATCATTGGGACATATCTTGCCTATGGGAATCTCTATATGCGCTTGGGCAAAGACGGGCAGGCGCAGGACTCTTTCGAAAAAGGGATGGAGCTTGCTGAAGTCCATAATTATCAATGGATGAAGATCAAACTTTTGGTTTGTTTGGGCGATTTGGCGTTCAAACGAAAAGACTGGGAGACGGCCGTCAGTTATTATCAGCAAAGTTTTGACTCAATTGGGGAGTTCGGCGATAAGGCCATCCTTGAAGAAGCACAGGAAAAATTCCAGCAAGCAGGACAGATGGCGCAACTTAGTTGAAGTTTCTCACCGCGTTGCAGCGTTCACAATCCTCCCGCTCGCAAAGCAAGGCGAGCGGGTTTTCCTTCAATACGTGAATCACTTTCGAAAATAATTTTTGCAAAGAGATTGCTCGAACGATTGTGTTCCCCACTTCCACCTTGCGTGTGTCTTGAGCAAGCTCCGGCGTGATGGCGTTGAATCCCGCCGAGTCGCCGGGAAAGCCGGGACATTCCACGATGCGATCCGGCGTCAACGCCCAGCGGATGAATTGTCTGCGCCCCGCGAGTTTTTCGGCGTAATGAATGCTGGTATCGACGGTATGATCCACGCCGAGTAACAAGACCCAGCCGTCCGCCTCCGCCAACGCTCCAAGCGGCGCGAGCGGATTTTGCATGGTCTGCACCGATAGAAAATTCTCCGCGCGGATTCCGGCAAAGGACTGGATCGGATGCGATGTCCGTTTTGCGTCCGGCATGTTGCGCAATGTTTCCGGCAGGATGCCCATCAGTTTATCGCACGGCATGTTCGGCGTGAACGGCTCCGCCATGAGATTCAAATTCTGTTCCGCACCATACGTGATTCCATTGTTCGGCGGGCCGACGTTCGGCGTGATCATCGTCTTGTACGTAAAGGTCGGCATCATCAACGCGGCAACAGAATCCAAAACGGCGCGAAGCAAAGTGTCCGCGCCGCCGTCAATTTGGCCAAACGCTTTCAATGAGGCGTGTGCGATGACCGGTTTCTCGCGCAAGCCAAGTTGTAGCAACGATGATCTGATGTCAGGATAAGTTAGCATGAGAAGTCGAGTATCGAATACCCGATTATTCGATCTTCGATCATTTCCCTTTCCATATTGGCTTACGTTTCTCGATAAACGCTTTCATGCCCTCCTTCTGATCTTCCGTTGAAAACAAACCATAGAACTCTTGCTTCTCTTCTTTCAGTGCCTCGCTCAAGGAACGTTCATAGGCAAGATCGATCATTTTCTTGGCGGCGCGGACTGCCAGCGGTGCGCGCAAAGCAATTTCTTCTGCCAGCTTCAAGGCTTCATCGAGATAGTGATCGACAGGCACAACACGATTGACCAATCCAAATTGATAGGCTTCTTGTGCGGAGAGTGTTCGATTGTTGAGAACCATTTCCATCGCAAGCGCCTTGCCCACCGCCCGAATCAAACGCTGCGTGCCTCCCGCGCCGGGGATAACTCCGATGGTGATCTCCGGTTGGCCGAACTTCGCAGACTCGGAGGCAACGATCATGTCGCAAGACATGGCGATTTCGCATCCGCCGCCCAGCGCGTATCCCGAGACCGCCGCGATGACCGGCTTCTGAATCTTCGTGATGCGGATGAATGCCGCGACATGATCGCCCTGCGTCATTTGCTCGGCGTATTGACTTACCATCTCTTTGATGTCGGCGCCCGCCGCGAAGGCTTTTTCGTTTCCGGTGATGACCATCGCTCCAACGTTGTCATCTTTATCGTATGCTTCCAACGCGTCCATTACTTCGATCACCAATTGATGATTGAGCGCGTTCATCGCTTGCGGACGATTAAGTGTAATCAAGCCCACATGTCCGCGGGTTTCGGTCAAGATAAATTCGTAGGGCATAATGTCTCCTTTACTGTTGTCGTTGCGAGCGAGCCGCAATGTTCTTGTAGGGGCGCAACGTGTTGCGCCCAGCGGCGAGCGTGGCAATCTCCTCTAACATTTATTTGTATGTTACTTGAGATTGCCACGACCTGCTTCGCAGGTCTCGCAATGACATACAACAACGATTCTACACGAGAATTTCAACTGTGCTATCATTGCGCCGATACTTTAATAATAAGGAGAACACATGCAAATACTTCTTGCTATTCATTCATTCCTGCGTTGGATCATCATCCTCGTTGCGCTCATTACCATTATTAAATTCGCCATTGGTTGGTTAAGCAAAAGCGCCTTCAGGCCCATGGATCGCGGACTCGCTTCCGCGTACAGCGGCTTGATGGATTTACAGGTATTGCTCGGCGTGATTTATCTGATTTGGAATGGCATCGTGGTGGCTGGTTTTCCGGCGTATCGCATCGAACATGGCGTTACGATGATCATCGCCGCGGCGGTGGCGCATTTGCCCACGCGCTTCAAGAATATGAACGACAGATCGCGCTTTCAATA
>JBJKOR010000392.1:0-6834 GCA_046707185.1 Anaerolineales bacterium
GATCCTTCTCGACAATCTGCGTGGCGCGAACTAGGCCGACAGTGATGAGTCCAGCCATAACGGTGCGAATCAGTTGAATGGGAATTCCGGTTATGGCTAGGAAAGATTCCTGGCTTATGTAGTTGGCGGGAAAAACATTCATGGAATGAACAAAAAACTGTGTCACAGCATAGCCTGCAAAACCTATGGTGGCGATTCTGAGCGAAGATGCAAGTAAGGGATGGCTCTCTTCTTTAAAATGTCTTCCCTGTGAATGCAGTGCGATGGCGGCCAACAAGGCAGCCGGCACAGCTAAGAGATAACGAGCCAAACCATCCAAAAGGATTAACCACGGGACAGGTTTATTCCAATAGGCTAAGATGACGCTGGCGAGGATCGCAGCCTCGTATAAGCCCAAACGGCCAAAGTGGGATTGTTTTCCTTGATATTTTGGCGAAGTCACCTTAAGTATCAAATAGGCATAGATGAACAATGAAACGAAAGAAGCGACAAGGAGCCCTAAATACAGCTCGGAAAGCCAACCCGGTGTGGAGAAACCAAAAAACTGCGCTTGAATTAGGTAAGCTTCCAGCCATTCATGTATCCCGTGGATTAAACCGAAGCCTGCCAGCCAGCGCAGGTTGCGTGCCTCGGCTAGTGTTGGAGAACGGCCTGTTTCCAAAAGAATGGCAAGCCCCATAATCACAAAAGCCAGGCCGTAGACAAAGTAAACCAGGAACAGGCTTGTATACATATTTAGAATATACCTACTATATTGTACCCAGTCATTCAGCTAATAGAAACAGAGTGAATCACCTCCTTTGCATGACTTTAATCATCTGGGAGTTCTTTCCAAGTTAAAAAATGTACGCTATTTACCCCAATAGATTGGGGTATGTGATATATGTCATGTGTTTTTTATCACAACCTAACTTGCGCTTAATGTGGCACTTACATAAAATAATTTCCAGATACGTTAACTTGGAGTAGCTAATCCTAAAACAGAAGATCGCAGGTAGATTCTGACTTTGAGAGGATGCGCCATTCCATAAGATCAACGTAGCCATGAAATTGCACTTCATTTCTTTTAAGAAAGGAGAATGAAGAATGTCGTTGAAGAGAATATTAATTTTGCTCGGCGTTGTGATCGTCGCAGCTGTGGTTTTGGTCGCGTGTGCTGGAGCGCCTGGTGCTGTGGGGCCTCAAGGCCCAGCAGGACCCCAAGGGCCTGCCGGACCGGCTGGTGCAACTGGCCCTGCCGGGCCAGGGTTGAGTGATGCCCAGTCCACAGCTGTAGCGAATGCGGCCGCTCTGGCAACTGCCATCCCATTGCAATATCAAAACATTTCCCGGGGCTGCCCGGCCTGCCATAGTCTTCGTGACAAATCGACAGGGAAATACCTGATCGCATGGGAAGCTGCCAACGCCGTCCAAGCCGAGGGTGGAACGCATCCCACGGTTGCCCCGGACGGTACGTCCATGAAGCCAACGGATGATGTGAGTGTCACTGTTTGCTTGGAGTGCCATGCTCCGGGCACGGGCGCCCAAGCGGGCAAGGGAAATGCTGCGCCTCTCTCGTTGAGCGATATCTTGCACCCCGCTCATATGAGTAGCCCCACCTTTACACGGGAATTGGACGGCAACTGCTTCAGTTGCCACAATGTAAATGGTAAAGGACAGTTTACGCTTTTGACACAAAGCGTAGATGTCAACAGCCATGGAGTGCCAAACAAGCTGCCGATACCTGGCGCAGTCTCGCCGTAGGGTTAGTTTGACTTCTGTGAACTGCTGGAGCGGGCTGGAGATGATCCTTCCGCTCCGGCAATTCAGGGATACGCCAAAGAACTGTTTTTGTACGCTGTATTTGAAGTAGCAGGCGCATGCTGCCCGCTACTTCTTGCGCTTGCTTGAAAAGTATATTGTTGCTAAATATCAGATTGGCACTAATTTTTTGATGGCGAAAAGATAAAGGTTATGAATGTATTCTCGGAGGTGATCGTTTGAAGACTCGGATGAGTGAAGAGATGACGCGGCTTTCCAAGCGACTCAAGTTGGCGCTTGTGATCGTCGGCGTGGGTCTACTTGTTGGGGCGGCGGCCGCTTTGGCTTCCCCCGTTCATGCGGCGAAAACCTCCGTTCCCGTTCTGCAGTCTAAGCCTTCCAACACGTATTGTCTGAGTTGCCATGGCCAGCCGGGATTGAGGAAGACTCTTCCGGATGGGGAAGTGCTTTCACTCTATATTGACCCCAAGCTGTTCAATGACAGCGTCCATAATCACCAGAATATTGCATGTGTGGATTGCCACAAAAACATCAGTACGTTTCCGCATCCTGATTTTCCGGCGAAGAGCGTGCGGGATGTTACTATGCAGCTTTACGGCTCTTGCAAGAGTTGTCATGCCGATGAATTCAGCCAGACCCTCAATAGCGTGCACCAGAAAGCGGTGGATGCTGGCGATACCAACGCGGCGGTCTGTACGGATTGCCATAACCCGCATGAGCAGACTCGCATGATCGATCCGCAGACCGGAAAACTTTCGGAAGATGCGCGCTTGCAGATTCCGCAAATATGCGCCCGCTGCCACAGTACAATTTACAATACTTATAAGGGAAGTGTACATGGTGCGGCCTTAACCGAATCTGGAAATCATGATGTTCCAACCTGCATTGACTGCCATGGTTTTCACAATATCCAAGACCCCAATACGGCGGAGTTTCACAATGCCATTCCGCAGTTGTGCGCTAAGTGTCATACAAATCCGCAAATCATGGACAAGTATGGCATCTCAACCCAAGTCCTGAACACTTATGTTGCGGATTTTCATGGAACGACTGTGGCAATCTTTGAACAAATTTCACCAAACCAGCCAACGAATAAACCTACGTGTATTGATTGCCATGGCGTTCATGATATTTCCAATGTAAATAACCCTGCCACCGGAATTGCCATCAAGAAAAACCTGTTAGTCAAGTGTCAGCGTTGTCACCCCGATGTGACCACAGCCAACTTCACAAATGCCTGGATGGACCATTATGTTGCCAGCCCGCAGAGATTTGGATTGGTTTATTTTGTGAACCTGTTTTATAAAATCTTCATCCCGCTTGTGATTGGCGGCATGTTGATCTTTGTCATCGCTGATTTTGTTAGACGCAGGATCGAAGCCCGGAAAGGAGCACATCGCTAATGGCCAAGAAAACCACCTCTCCTGCGCCATCCCGTACGTACGTTCGCTTCTCCTTCGCTGACCGGTTAGAGCATCTGCTGATCCTGCTGTCGTTCACCACATTGGCCATCACGGGCTTGGTTCAGGAATTTGCGCTAAACCCCATTTCCTTGTTTATCATACGGCTGTGGGGCGGGGTAAATAACGTCCGCCTTACGCACCACGGGGCTGCGACAGTATTGATGCTGGTAGCTATTTATCACATACTCGATATTGGTTATAAGGTCTTTGTTCTCCGTCAACGTATGAACATGCTGCCAAGCCTTCAGGATGCTAAGGATGCGTGGAAGGCCTTTACGTATAATCTCGGCTTGGGCAAATCCCGTCCTCGAATGGGGCGTTATACCTTTGAAGAAAAGGCGGAATATTGGGCGCTCGTGTGGGGCATCCTCATCATGGGTCTGACAGGATTCATGATGTGGAATCCGATTACAACGGCGAAGTTTTTGCCGGGCGACTTCATCCCTGCTGCCAAGGCTGCTCACGGTGCGGAAGCAGTGCTGGCGGTGCTTGCAATTATCGTCTGGCACGTGTATGGTGTGCATCTCAAACGATTCAATAAAGCCATGTGGACCGGTCGCCTGACCGAGGAAGAGATGCTGGATGAGCATCCGCTCGAATTGGCCGACATCAAAGCCGATATGGCTGGCCACAGGTTGAATGCGACTGCCCTTCGTAAGCGCCAACGCGTTTATTATCCGATTGCAGCCGTCTTGGGTGTCGCTATGCTTTTTGCAGTGTATGGGTTTGTCAGCGGCGGACAGGCGACCATCACAACCAATCCGCCTCTAGCGCCAACTGTCGAGGTCTTTGTGCCTGAGACGCCGACTCCTTTGCCTCCCACTCCAACGACTGCGCCATCGCCGACCCCAGCCCCAACGGCAGTGGCCACGAGTGGCACTTCAGTCCCTCTGACTTGGAACGCAAATATTGCCCCCATCTTCGCAGCAAAGTGTAATGCCTGTCATATCACGGCTACAATGGGTGGACTAAACCTGGGAACGTATGCAAGCACAATGAAGGGCGCGACTGATCGTCCGGTCATTGTTCCGGGAGATGCAGCGAATAGCAAGCTGGTCATCATTCAATCCGCAGGCAATCATCCGGGTCAGTTGTCTCCGGATGAGCTTGCCATCGTCAAGCAATGGATCGATGCTGGTGCGCCTGAAAAATAAAATCCCTCACATGTATCCATTGAGCCGACCAAATGGTCGGCTCAATTATTAATGGAATTACACCATCCAGCTTCGATGGTCATGCACTTGAATTCAAACGTTGAAGTGCGGAACCATTTTTACAAGCCTTGTGTATCGCGTTGAAGAGCCAGAATTAGTTGCCAGCAAGCGTAATTTAACGGCGTTGGAATGTGATGCTGCAATCCTGCTCGCACCACCGCACCGCAGATGGCGTCGATCTCAGTCGGCGCGCCGCGTTGAACATCCTGTAACATGGATGAATGATTGAATGCTGTTCTGCGCGCAATTTCTTCCACCGCCTGCGCGGGATCATCGAATGGCAGGATCACGTTTTCAGCCGAGGCAACCGAGGCGGCTTCTTCAGCCAAGGCGCGCATCAGTCCGCGCGCGGCAGGACGTTGGAGCAGTTCGCCGTTTGGGATTTTCAATAAGGCGGTCAACGGATTGATGGCCGCGTTGATGACCAACTTGCCCCAGATAAGCGAGCGTGCATCGTTGACAACTTCCACCTTGAAGTTCGCAGACTTCAGCGCGTCTTCCATCGGACCCAAAGCGGGGTGTGCTTCGATCGAGATTTTCCCTTCGCCCCCAGCTTTGGCGAGTCCCGGCCCGAGTAAGGTTGC
This sequence comes from Anaerolineales bacterium, assembly GCA_046707185.1. Classification (GTDB taxonomy): domain Bacteria; phylum Chloroflexota; class Anaerolineae; order Anaerolineales; family Villigracilaceae; genus Fen-1038. Next base: position 5,023 of record JBJKOR010000392.1, read on the forward strand.
GCCCGTTGTTGTGACTCCCAATGCCACGCGCGAGTTACCCAACTGCTTAACAAGAATTTCTTGGTTACCCAATCCGTTTTGCAATGTGATTGCCAATCCATCCTCGGCCAAACATTTCCTCAATTGACGCGTGGCGCGTTCGGTCTGCCATGACTTGACCAAAACAATTGCATACTTTGTATCTTGACATTGTTTTGGATCATCGCTGACGCGCACGGAAAAACTTTGCTCAAGTCCATTTTCGTCAACGAGCCGCGCGCCGTTTTGACGCAAGGCAGACAAACCCTCGGGCCACGTTCCCAGCATTGTGACACGGTGTCCGCTCGAAGTCAGGCGCGAGGCGAATAATGTCGCCAGCGCGCCGGTGCCAACGATCAAAATGTCCATTTCTTCCCAGGCTCTAAACGGCGTCCTTCGCGACGCATCCCCGCGGGACGGCGACGAGCGCAATATTGTTAATGATCAAATTCTTTCTGCAACGCCAGCCATTCCTTATCATCCATTTCAACTGAATGCTCGCTTGCCGGAAATTGTTTTGTTTGCACATCTTCGATGTATTCGGTGAAGGCGCGCTGCATTTCATCATGGAGATCGGCATATTTTCTGACAAACTTTGGCGTGAAGCGATCGAAGAGTCCAAGCAAATCGTGGGCGACCAAAACTTGTCCGTCACAGCCAACGCCCGCACCGATTCCGATAGTTGGAATCGAAAGCTTCCCGGAGACCAGTTCGGCCAACTTTGCAGGAACCGACTCAAGCACAATGCTGAAACATCCAGCTTCTTCGAGAAGCATGGCATCTTCAATTAATCGTTTCGCGGCGGAAGCCGTTTTACCTTGTGGACGGAATCCGCCGAGTTGGTTGACCGATTGCGGCGTGAGACCGAGATGTCCCATTACAGGAATTCCTGCGCTGACGATGGCGCGTATCGCCTCAATGCGTTCGCGCCCTCCTTCGAGCTTGACTGCCTCCATGCCAGCTTCCTGCAAGAATCGTCCGGCGTTGCGGACCGCTTCCTCGTCCGAGGCCTGGTACGACATAAACGGCATGTCGCCGATCAACAGCGCAAACTTCGCACCGCGCGCCACGGCTTTGCAATGATGAAGCATGTCTTCCATTGTGACCGGTAAAGTATTTGGATAACCGAGCACAACCATCCCAAGTGAGTCGCCAACCAGAATCGAATCGATTCCGGCTTCATCCTCAACCAGCGCGGTGGGATAGTCGTAGGCGGTCAGCATTGTGATTGGTTCGCCGCGTTCCTTTTTCTGGCGAAGCGTTGTAATCGTCGTTTTTTTTCTTTGAGACGCGGTTCGAGAAACAGGTACTGTGGTTAGAACAGGAGCAATCGTAGACATGGTATCCTCCGAAAAAGGTAGGAGCCGTTGGTGCGCGTCTCCCCATGTGCCGCGCGGTTCACAGCTTGGATTGGTTTTACGCCGTCGCGTTCACTTCGTCTCCGCTCAGCGCGGGCATCGCGATACGCGCGGCGAAGTGTATTATTCCACAAAAGCGGGTTTTCGCCTATAATAAAATTATAAAGGGCGTGCTCAAAGTATGTAAACGCGGAGTGCGAAATCTCCTGATTTCGCCCGAAGTCTGAAGAACCTTCGATGAACTCAGAACAACGCTTCGGATTCCGAAAGTAACAACCTTTGAGCTCCCATTACAAAAATCATTGACATATGTTGTTGCGAGGATCGCAAAGCATGCCGGAGGCAGGCAATCTCATGTTTGCGTTGAAAAGGAGATTGCCACGACGTCAGAGAAACACTGGCGTCTCGTAATGACATTCATTCACAAGGAGAATTC
>JBJKOR010000393.1:0-2106 GCA_046707185.1 Anaerolineales bacterium
GATCGCCGGTATCTATGTATTGTGACGGTGGACGGTCCTGAAAGGGCGCAGGGCGTTGGACAGTGGACGGTGATATATCTTCGATAGCGAACTCAATTGGGGTTGAAGGTTGTGCACCGCTGGTATCTTCCGCGCGGACAGCAAAGCCATCCATTGCCGAGGCGTGATAATGCGGCGAGGAAATCTTCGCCCAAATCGATTCAGCAAGAACGCGTCCCAACGCGTTCTCATCGAGCGGAATAGTTTCCACGCCAAGCACGCGCCAAAGATTTACGTCTTTCAGCGCGGCTTCGAGGCGGGATTGTGCTTGCGGAAGAGGAATATCGTGGAGGTAGAGAGACATTATTTCAAAAGAAATCGTGAGACAAGGAGTACCTAAGGCGTAATCACTTTGAAGGGCTCTGATTCATTGTAATCACCCTCATTCAAGGTAAGCATTCTTAAGAAAAAGCCTGGATAAGATCCGTATCCTACTGGAGAATTGCCATTATTCGCCTCAATGAAATGAGGTATTTGAGCTATCCTGCTAACCAAAACCCCTGTTAGGCACTTATTATCATAACATTCTCCGTCGACATATTTAACAACTGGATCAATCAGGAAACTTAAATCCCCATCCAAAATTACTGTACCCACACCGAAATAATCACTCGGGGTCAAGACCATTACACTCTTGAAATCTTGATAATGAACAACAACAATATTAAAGCTTCTAATCGGTATACTTCCATCATCGGATGCAATGTCGGTAAAATCAAAAGGTCTAATTGTTACTTTTTTTCCAAGGTTATTTACGTACAATGAGACTTCGACTTTTTGCCAAAGTTCATCGCTGGTTGTAGGGCCAGCAGTGTTTTGAGCATCTGAGAGCGTCTTCATGTAATCTTTAAAGTCCTGATCTGTGGAAACACCTGCGTGAGCTGCACCACCTTTATCTGTATCCCACCAGAGATTGAAGAAAATGTAGGCAACAAAATGGGCAAGTGTTTGTTTTGCATTTTCCCCTTGGGCATTATGAAAACTATTGTTCATATCAACTTCCTTCGCATTGAGCTTGCTATCTGGAAAGGATGCATCGGTGATAAGACGCATACTTATCTCTGCGCCCATATATTTTATCTGCACAGTTTCTGTATGGATTGGCTTTAATTCAAATATCTTTGGCGCTTCGGTTGCTGTGGTTATAGCAGTTGGCATTGTTGTAGCAGTCGGCATTGTCGTTCGTGTTGCAGTAACTGTTGCGCTTGGTACTGGTAAAGGCGTAAGCGTGCTTTGGGTTGGAACTCCACAGGCAACAAAAGATAAAATCAAAATAGAAACCAATACATACTTGAACATATAACCTCCTGTTGAAATCATATCAACATCACTTCCACCATCTCCCCCGCGCTAACGCCGGTTGCGTCCGGCGGGATGCGAAGCAAGCCGTCTGCGTTGGCAAGGGTAAAGATGAGATTTGACTTACCGAAGATCGGTTCGGCATCCCAGCCCCCCTCCATCTCCCCCCAAATTCGTTGAATTTGGGGGGAGTGCTCCGAAGGAGCGAGGGGGGCTAATTTCACAGGAATCCAATCTTCCCTTCCTGCTTGCGAGGCAAGGTTTACCGTCAAACGCGCAACAACAGAAGCACGTGGTTTATCCAAAGGCAAGCCTAATAATTTCTCGATCACTGGCACGACGAACAAATATCCGTTCACCAAGGCGCTGACGGGATTTCCGGGCAAACCAATTACCGCCTTGCCATTGCACGCGCCGAGAATCGTCGGCTTGCCCGGACGGGTATAAATACCATGCACCAGCACACCGGGCGCGCCTAATGAATTGATTACATCCGCCGTCATATCGCGCGTGCTGGCCGAAGAACCCGCTGTAATCAGCACCACATCACATTCGGTTAATGCACGCGCCGCCATCTCTTTCAGCGCTGTCATTTCATCCGGAACGATTCCATAAAGCAGCGCTTCGCCGCCGGACGTGGTGACCAAAGAAGATAACGTATACGCGTTGACATCGCGAACCTGTCCGCGCTTTGGCTTTTGACTCGAGTCAATCACTTCATCGCCCGACGAAATTATGCCAATCCTAAACTTTCGGACGACTTTCAAC